>DATNGU010000337.1:0-8358 GCA_035605775.1 Solirubrobacterales bacterium
TACTGGCGCGGTCGCCAAGCGCGTCTTCGACTTCGACGAGTCGGTCGACCCGGGGCTGGTCGCGTGGGCTTCCAGCTACCTGAACGAGTCGCTGAGCGGGATGGGGGTGGGTGCGCGGATGATCGCCAACCGGCTCGCCGACCCCGAGCTTGGCCCGGTCGAGTCCCGCTTCGTCGCCACGCTCGGCCCGGCCTTCACCGAGCTCGAGCAGGAGGCCGGCGAGACCCTCTACATGGAGGGCGCCTCGCGGCTCCTCTCCGAAGCCCACTTCGACGACCTTCCCCAGGCCGATCGGCTGATGACGGCGCTCGAGCGGCGGGCCGGGGTGTTGGGCATGCTGCGCTCTGCTCTCGACGAGCGTTCGGTCTTCCTCTGGATCGGCGGCGAGAATCCGCAGCCGGAGCTGCGTTCGGTCAGCGTCGTCGGCGCCAACTACGGCCTCGCCCACCGCAACCTCGGCTCGGTTGGTGTGGTGGGCCCGCTGCGGATGGACTACGCAACTGCGATCGCCTCGGTGCGCGGCGCCGCACGCGAGCTCTCCCGCTACTGCGAGACGGTCTACGGCGGCTGATCGACCGTGCCACGCGACTACTACGAGATCCTCGGCGTCGAGCGTGACGCCAACAAGGGTGAAGTGAAGACCGCCTTCCGCCGCCTTGCCCGTGAGTTGCACCCCGACGTCAACAACCACGACCCGGAGGCAGAGGAGAAATTCAAGGCCGCGGCCGAAGCCTACGAGGTGCTCTCCGACTCGGAGCGGCGCCAGGCCTATGACCGATACGGACACGAGGGGCTGCGCGGCGCCGGCGCCGCGCCGAGTGGCTTCGGCTCGGTCGAGGACATTTTCCAGGCCTTCTTCAACGGCAACTTCGGCTTCGAGGTGCGGCGGGGGCCGATGCGCGGCCAGGACCTGATCCACACGGTCGAGATCTCGGCGGTCGACGCGATGTTGGGGGCGAAGATCAAGATCCCCAGTCACGAGGGCGAGCGGGAGATCGAGCTGCCCGCCGGCACCCAGGCCGGCACCCAGTTCGCGCTGCGAGGGCACGGGATGCCCGGCGCGAACGGCGGTCCGCCCGGTGATCTGGTGATCGCGGTCCAGGTGATCGTCCCGGTCGAGCTTTCCGAGGAGCAGCGTGCGCTCGCCGAGAAGCTGGGGGAGACGCTGGAGCCACGAAACCTTAGGTCTCAACAGGGAGACGGCGAGAGCTTCTTCAGCCGGATGCGGCGAGCCTTCGGTTGATCCGGCTCGCGGTCCGCTGCGCCCCCGAGCTCGCCGAGTTAGTTCTCGCCGAGCTGACTGTCCTCGCTCCCAATGGTGTCGAGGAGGAGCGCGGTCCCGGCTACGTCGAGTACGCGATCTACGGTGGCAAGGGGGAGCTGCCTGAGCTGGGCGAGGTCGAGGCGGCCGCGGGTGAGGGGCTGGTCGAGCTGGTCTCGACCGAGGTGCCTGATGACTGGGCCGATCGCTGGCAGGACTTTCACAAGCCGCTGCTGGTCGGCGGGCGGCTCTGGCTGCGACCCTCCTGGGAGGAGCCCCTCGAGGGCAGGATCGACGTCGTCGTCGACCCCGGCCAGGCCTTCGGCACCGGCGCCCACCCAACCACCCGCCTTTGTCTGGAGCTGCTGCTGGAGTTGGCCGAGGCAGGGGAGGCCAGCAAACCGCTGACCGACCTCGGCACTGGCTCCGGCGTTCTCGCGATCGCCGCGGCCAAGCTCGGCTGGGACCCGGTGCGCGGCTACGACCACGAGTCTGCCTCGATTGAGGCGGCGTCAGCGAACGCTGCCGTGAATGAGGTCGCGGTCGAGTTCGAGCGCGTGAACCTGCGTGAGCGACTTCCCGCGTTGTCACCTACGACGCTGGCCAATATGACCGCCCCAGTGCTGAAGGAGATCGCTACTCAGCTTGCGTGCGATTCAGGGGGTCGGGGGGAGGTCCCCCGGAGCCTCCCCGCTGTTGCTCCGGGGGACCTCCCCCCGACCCCCACCATCTTTGTTTGCTCCGGGTTGCTGCCCGGTGAGCTGGACGAGACGGCGAGTGCGTTCGGGGCATCCGGGCTCATTGAGGTGGAGCGTCGTCAAGAGGGCGATTGGGCCGCGTTGCTGCTTCGTCGTCCGTAGCGGATATGTTTTTCGCCGATGCTGGCGACGATCGTTGATCCGGGCTACAAGATTGCGTTGTTCCTCCACATCCTGGCGGTAGTGCTCGCCTTTGGGCCGACGTTTGGTTACGCGCTCTTCTTCTCCGTTTCGCCGCAGTATCCACGGGCGACGCCGGCGATCCTGGCGGGCATCCAGAAGACCGACCGCTATCTGGTCAACCCGGGCATGGTCGTCCTCTTGCTGGCGGGGATCTACCTGCTCATCGACGGGCCATGGGAGACGAGCGACGCCTTCGTCAGTCTCGGCTTCCTTGCGATCATCGTCCTCTTCGGCCTCCAGCACGCGTTCTTTCAGCCTAAGGTGAGGGAGGCAAAAGTGCTTGCGGAGCGCGATCTGCAGGCCGGTGACACGCTCAGCGACGAGTTCGAAGCGCTCGGCGAACGGATCGGCAAAGTCGGCATGCTCGCCGGGCTGATCGTTGTGGTGGCGATCTTCTTCATGTCGTACAAGCCGTTCCTATAGACGCCTCGTCCCCCATCGCGATGTTCGACTCCGGCGTCGGCGGCCTCACCGTGCTGCACGAGTGCCTGGTCTCCTTGCCGGAGGAGGACTTCGTCTACCTCGGCGATACGGTGATGTTCCCCTACGGGACGCGCGATCCTGAGTTGCTGCGGGAGCGGATTCGGGCGATCTCGACGCTGCTGCTCGGCGACGGCGCGAAGCTGTTGGTGATCGCCTGCAACACGGCCACCTCGATTGGCACTGAAGTGGCGCGCGAGGTCGCCGCAGAGCACGGGGTGGAGGTGGTGCCCGTGGTCGAGCCGCAGGCGGAGATCGCCGCTGCGATCTCCGACAACGGCCGGGTCGGCGTGCTGGCAACGCCGAACACGGTCGAGAGTGGTGCCTATCGGCGTGCGCTGGAAACTCAAGGTCGAGCGCTTGAGGTGACCGAAGTGAAGGCACCTGACCTAGCGCCTTTTATCCAGGACGGTTCCCCATTCGATCAGGGCATCCTCGACATGGCACGGGCCTATTGCGCTCCGTTGAAGCGGGCCGGTGTAGACACCCTGATCCTCGGCTGCACCCACTACCCGCTGGTTGCGCCGATGCTGCAACGCATACTCGGTCGCGACGTTCGCCTGGTCAGCGGCGGCCATGCGGTCGCCGCTGCCGTCCAGCGGACGCTCGAGTCGGCAGGCTTGGCGCGTGCGACCGACGGCGAGGGCGACTACCGCTTCCTCTGCAGCGGGGAGGTCGAGTCGTTCCGCGAGCTCGGCACTCGTTTCTTGCAGATGCCGCTGGGAGACGTCGAGCAGATCGACATCCCGGTCGCCGATTGAAATCCTGTACCGAAGGGGCTGGCGGTGGCTCCCGGCGGGGCCGACTACCCTTAGTTCGGATGAGCGTCTTAGAGCAGGTACAGGCGGATGTGCGCACCGCGATGAAGGCGGGTGAGCCCGAGCGTGCCGCTGCGCTGCGGATGATCGTCGACTCGCTGCAGCAGGACGCGAAGCTGGGCAAGGGCGACGAGATTGCGGTTCTGCAGCGGGAGCGCAAGAAGCGGCTCGAGGCGGCCGAGGCCTATCAAGAGGCCGGTCGCACCGAGCAGACCGCAGCAGAGCGTTTCGAGGCCGAGCTAATCGAGGCATACCTGCCCCAGCAGCTCTCCGACGAAGAGCTAACCGAGTTGGTCGCGGCGGCGATCGAGGAGACTGGCGCGTCTGAACAGAGGCAAATGGGCCAGGTGATGTCGGCGCTGATGCCGAAGGTCGGCGGACAGGCAGACGGCAAGCGAATCAGCGCTGCGGTGCGAGAGAAACTTGGCTCGTAGGCAACTGACCCTCGACAACACCGTGGCCGCCGAGCTGGCCGGCTCCGAGGATGCCGTCCTGCGGGCACTGCGCGGTCGCCTCGACTGCGAGTTCCATCTGCGCGGCAATGTGCTCACGCTGGACGGCGACTCAAACGACGTGCAGACCGCCGCCACAGTCGTCGACGAGCTGGTCGACCTGATCGAGCAGGGGCACGAGGTTGCGGCCGGAACGATCGAAGCGGTCGCCGGGGCGCTCGACGCCGACGAGAGCCCGGCGCAGATTCTCGAGGACGTCGTCTGGCGGCATCGCAACACCAAGGTGGCGCCGAAGACGCTGAATCAGAAGCGCTACGTCGACTCGATTCGAAATCACACGATCACCTTTGGGATCGGCCCGGCGGGCACCGGTAAGACCTTCCTTGCGGTGGCGATGGCCGCGGCAGCGTTGGCCGAGCGAAAGGTACAGCGGATCATCCTTACCCGTCCCGCTGTCGAGGCCGGTGAGCGGCTTGGCTTTCTGCCCGGTGACATCCAGGCCAAGGTCGACCCTTATCTGCGCCCGCTTTTCGACGCCCTCTACGACATGCTCGACCCCGATCGCGTCAACGGCTACTTCGAGCGCGGCGTGATCGAGGTCGCGCCGCTCGCCTTCATGCGCGGCCGCACCCTCAACGACTCTTTCGTGATCCTCGACGAGGCGCAGAACACCAGCCCGGAGCAGATGAAGATGTTCCTGACCCGCCTTGGCTTCAACTCGCGCATGGTCGTAACCGGTGACATCACCCAGATCGACCTGCCGACCGACCAGCGCTCGGGACTGGTCGTCGTACGCGACATTCTCGGCGAGGTGCAGGACATCTCCTTCGTCCGCTTCGGCGGCGAGGACGTGGTCCGTCACAAGCTGGTACAGCGGATTGTCGCCGCCTACGGCGAGCACGCCGAACGCCAGCAGGGCGAGCAGGCGTCGGCAGCGGATGACGGTTGACCTCTCCGACGTGCCCGCCGAGCTGCGCGACGCGGTGGCGGCGGCGCTGGCCGCGACCGGCATCGCTGATGTCACCTGGCCGTGGAGTTGGTCGACGCGCCCCGGATCCGTGCCCTCAACCGCGAGCACCGTGGCGAGGACGCCCCCACCGACGTGCTTGCCTTTCCGCTTGACGGCGCAGGGCCGACGCCCGGCCCCCGCGAGCTGGGCGACGTCGCGATCTGCCCGGAGCACTGCACTAACGTGGTCGAGGCTGCGGTCCACGGCACGCTGCACCTGTGCGGCATGGACCATGAGGCCGATTCGGGCGAGATGCTTGCCCTGCAGGAGCGTGTGATGGCGAGGCTGCGATGACCCGCGCTGGCTTTGTCGGCCTTGCCGGACGCCCTAACGTCGGCAAGTCGACCTTGGTCAACGCGATCGTCGGCAGTCGCGTGGCGATCGTCTCGATGCGCCCCCAGACGACGCGGAGGGCGATCCGTGGCATCGCCACCGACGTCGACGCGGAGCGACAGTTGGTCCTGGTCGACCTGCCGGGCGTGCAAAAGCCGCGCGATGTGTTGACCGAGCGCATGCAGCACCGCGTCGAGCGCGAGCTAGCCGATTCCGACCTGGCCTTGCTTGTCGTCAACGGCGAGGAGGGGGTCGGCCCCGGCGACCGCTTCATCGCTCGCGCCCTGCTCGGGACGGGGACCGGGCTGCCGACGATATGCGCGGTCAACAAGATCGACAAGGCGGGCCCCAACCAGCTTGTGCCGGTGCTGGCCGAGGCAGCAGAGCTGGAAGGCGTCGACGAGGTGTTCCCGATTAGCGCCCGCGACGGTCAGGGGCTCGAGGAGCTCGTGCAGCGCCTCGGCGAGCTGGTGCCCGAGGGGCCCTACCTCTATCCGCCCGAGGACCACAGCGACCAGTCGAGCGAGACGATGCTGGCTGAGCTGATCCGCGAGCAGGTCCTCAACCGAACCCGCGACGAGATTCCGCACTCGGTCGAGGTAAACGTCAAGGAGATCGGGGCGCGCGAGGACGGGATAGTCACCGTCCGCGCTGAGGTTTGGGCAGAGACCGAGTCGCAAAAGGGCATCCTCATCGGCAAGGGAGGCAAGAAGGTGGGAGAGGTCGGCACCGCCGCCCGCAGCTCTCTGGAAGCCGAGCTGGGTGCCAAGGTCCACCTCGACCTCCAAGTCCGCGTCCGCAGTCACTGGCGCCGCGATGAGGGCCTGCTCGACCGGCTGGGCATCGAGTAGCCAACTACGATTGCCTGATGTTCGACGAGGTGCAGTTCGACGAGCGCGGCCTGGTGCCGTGCGTGGCGCAGGATTTCGCCAGCGGCGAGGTGTTGACGCTTGCCTACGTCAATGCGGAGTCACTGCGACTCAGCGTCGAGACGGGCGATCTCCACTTCTACAGTCGCTCCCGCGCGAGGATCTGGCGCAAAGGCGAAGAGTCGGGTCACGTGCTGCGGTTGCGCCAGTTGCGGATCGATTGCGATGGTGACGCGATCGTCGCGCTGGTGGATGCCACGGGGCCAGCGTGCCATACCGGAGAACGCTCGTGCTTCTACCGCGACCTGGAGGGCGAGAAGCCCGCGCCCGTGGCATACGAAGCGTTGGCGGCGTTGCAGCGCGCGCTACGAAGCCGCGCGGCCGAGCGGCCCGACGGTAGCTACACGGTGAAGCTGCTAGACGATCCCAAGCTGATTGGCGAGAAGGTCGAGGAGGAGGCCGAGGAGGTCGTGCGTGCTGCCCGCGAGGAGTCCGACGAGCGCGTTGCCGAAGAGGCAGCTGACCTGCTCTACCACCTCAGTGTGCTGCTCGCTTCGCGCAAGCTGCCGCAGTCCACCGTGATGGAGGTCCTCAATGGCCGTCGCCGCTGACACTGCCGAGCTGCGGATCGAACCCAGCCTGGACGAGGCGCGGGCCCTAGCCGTTGAGGGCAATGTGGTCCCTATCCGGGCCCGCTTCGTCGACGACTGCGAGACGCCCGTCTCGGCCTTCCTCAAGTTGCGAGCCGGCGAGCCGGAGGGAGCGCCCTGCTTTCTGCTCGAGTCGGCCGAGCAGGGACAGGTCGGTCGCTACTCCTTCGTCGGTATTCGCCCCCGCGCTGTGCTGCGCTGGAGCGATGGGATCCTGAGCGAGACGGGGAACGCCGACCGCGAAGCCGGCGACCCCTACGCCGCCGTGGCCGAGAGCCTCGACCGCTTCCGGCTCGCCCCCGTCGAGGGGCTGCCCCCCTTTGCCGGCGGCGCGGTTGGCTTCTTCGGCTATGACCTCGTGCGTACGGTCGAGCCGCTCGGCGAGCCCAACCCTGACCCGCTCGGCCTGCCCGACATGGCGCTGATGATCACCGACGTCCTGCTCGTTTTCGACCACCTGCGCCACGAGCTGACGATCATGTCGTGTGCCTTCGCCGACGACGAGGGTGGCATCGACGCTGCCTACGAGCGCTCGGTGGCGAGGATCGCCGATGTGCGCAGGCGGCTCAGGGGGGCCGTGCCCGCGCCCGCTCGCCCGATGGTTGTTGAGCCGCCGCGCTTCGTCTCCGGTATGGAGCGCGAGGAGTTCGAAGCCGAGGTCGAGCGGATCGTCGAGTACGTCCATGCCGGAGACGCTTTTCAGGTGGTGCCCTCACAGCGCTTTTCCGCTCCGGCATCGGTTGAAGCGTTCTCGGTCTACCGCGGCCTGCGCGCGGTCAACCCCTCTCCGTACATGTACTTTCTCGAGTTCGGCGACTTCCAGATCGCCGGTGCTTCGCCCGAGCCGCTGGTCAAGGTGCAGGGACGGCGGGTGGAGACGCGGCCGATAGCCGGCACCTACCCCCGTGGCGGCGACGAGGAGGAGGATCGCCGCCTCGCCGAGCGCCTCGTCAACGACCCCAAGGAGCGGGCCGAGCACGTGATGCTGGTCGACCTTGGTCGCAACGACCTCGGCCGCGTTTGCGAGTACGGCTCGGTCAGCGTCGACGAGTTGATGGTCGTCGAGACCTACTCCCATGTCCTCCACATCGTCAGCCAGGTCTCGGGCAGGCTGCGTGAGGGAGTGGGGGCAATGGACGTGCTGCGTTCGGCGCTGCCAGCCGGCACCCTCTCCGGCGCCCCGAAGGTGCGCGCGATGCAGATCATCGACGAGCTGGAGCCCATCAAGCGCTGCTCCTACGGCGGTGCGATCGGCTACCTCTCGTGGAGCGGCGACCTCGACACCGCGATCCATATCCGCACCGTGGTTGTGAAGGACGGTCAGGTCCACGTGCAGGCAGGTGGGGGCACCGTCGCTGACGCCAAGCCCGCCTACGAGTACAACGAGTCGGTCAACAAGGCCAAGGCGGTCTTCCGCGCTGTCGAGCTGGCCTGCGAACAGCCCGACTGGGAGTAGCGATGCGCGTTCTGGTCATCGATAACTACGACAGCTTTACCTACAACCTCGTTCAGTACCTCGGTGAGCTGGGGGGCGAGCTCGACGTG
>DATNGU010000338.1:0-11313 GCA_035605775.1 Solirubrobacterales bacterium
AAACGTCCACATGGCGGTCAACCCCGAGCAGGTGCGCGGACTCGACCTGGACCGCATTCCCCGCTGGACGCTCTGGGCCCGACTGCCCCTGCAGCCCCTGGCAATGCTCTGGGTCTGGCGCGCAACCCGCTCCTGACGAAAGCGGATAAACGAGAAGTTTCCTCAAGTGGTACGTTGTCTGTAGAGCTTCTGTCGGCATGCGCAGAGAATCCCGTCCATGAAACCTCGCGACCGCTTCTCCATCAGCCTGCGCAAAGCCCGGCAGAAAGCCGAAATCTCCCAGGAGGAGCTGGGTTTTCGCTGCGACCTGCACCGCACCGAGATCTCACTGCTGGAGCGCGGCGGCCGCGAGCCGCGGCTCGGCACGATCATCAAGCTGGCCAGCGCCCTCGCCGTCACGCCGGAAGAGCTCTGCACCGGGATTTCCTGGAATGTCAAAAGCCAGAAATTCCAGTTCAAGAAATAGCGGCTAAGGGTCCATCCCCGTAGGGGTTCCACTCGACTAGGGCAAGAATTGTTCGAGGAGGCCTTGCGCGGGGCCGAGGAAATTTTCCAGGTTGTCGAGAAGCGAGCGGGCGTCCTGGATCAGCTCGATTGCCTGGTCGACCGGGATCTGGCGCACCGCGGCCCGCAGCGGTGCGCCGAGCAACGGGTTGATCGCGCCCGCCCGTTCGGCGTCGTCGATCGCACGCAGCAGGCCGGCCCGGATCGCTCGCGCCAGCTCCGCGTCGTCGATCCCATAGCGCTGCGTAAAGCGCTCTCGCGAAGCGGGGGTGGCAAGGGCTCGGGCCAGCGTCTCGCGGCTGACACCGAGCTCGCAAGCGGCGCCGTCGAGCGCCGAGAGCGAGAACTGCTCGGCGATCTGCTGCAGGCCTTCCGGATCGCGCCAAGGCCGCTCCTTGCACGGGTCTTGCGTCTTGGCCGGCGTGTACGAGGATCCTCCCGCCGCGAGGTAGGCACCAACCAGGGCGAGCGAAACCGCGATCGCCACCCCGATCAGCAGCGTCCCTCGCGACTGGCTCACAGATCTACCCTCCGCGCGAGGCCGATCGGGATCAGGGCCAGCAGGCCGATCAGGGCAGCGAGGCCGAACGAGGGGCTGAAAGCATGGGTTGCGCCACGGTCGAGCTGGTCCTGAAGTTCTTCGCGCAGGAGAACGACGTCGGCGCGGTCGTCGGGGTCACTGGGAAGCGGCTCAAAGGCGGGGCCGAGAGTCGGCACCTTCCCCCGCTCGCCCTCGAGCCGGTCCTCGATCCGTTGCGCGAGCTGCAGCTTCAGCAGCGGTTCCACCCGCGAGTCGAGCACGATGGCGGTGCTGGCGTCGATCGCGTCGCGACGCTGCTGCGCGATGTCGGAAGCGAAGAGGGGCGTGAGGGCAATCAAACCGACGGCGACCCCGGCGTGGCGGGCTGAGATCGTCCAACCGCCATGGATGGCCTGCGGCGCCCGCCCTGCCAGCGCCGTCTCGGTCAACGCCGAGAGCACCAGCGCCAGGCCGACGCCAACCAGCAGCTGTGGCGGCACGGTTAGCACCACCTCGGCCTTGGGCAGGAGGGCAAGGCCGCCGAGGCCACCTGCGACCAGGATCGCTCCCGCCGCAGCACGAGCGCGCTCGCTCCCCACAGCGGGGCCAAGCCGCGCTCCGAGCAGCGCCGCCAACGGCATCACTGAGACGACGATCGCCGCACCAATCGGGCTGAGGCGCCAACCTTCGATCAACAGCAGCACGAGCAGGAACAGGGCGGCGGCGATCGCTGCCGAGATCAGAGCAAGTGCCAGGTTTGCGAGCAGGTGGGGGCGGCCGGTTCGCCGCAGCTCCGTGGCGACAATCCCGGTCGCGGCCTCGTGGCGGGCAACGGCGAGGACAGGAATGCCGACCGCAATCGCCAACGGTGCCTGGATCAGGAAGATCGACTGCCAGGAGACAAGCTCGGTCAGCAGCCCACCCATCGCTGGACCCAGAGCGGCACCGGTGGCGCCCGCGGTAGCCCAGATAGCCACCGCACGGCGCTCGGAGCCAACCGTGGCCGGGAGCAACTCGAGCACTGCGGTCACCGCGAGAGCACCACCCAGCGCCTGCACGCAACGGGCCGCGATCAGGGTGCTCAGCTCAGCGGAGAGGCCGCAGGCGAGCCCCGCACCGGCAAAGATGGCGAGCCCGATTGCCGCCGCGCGACCGGGGCCGAGGCGTCGCGCAAGGTGGGCGGCGGGCACCGCCGCAAGGGCCATCACCAGGTTGAAGGAGATCAATACCCAGGTCACCCCAGCGATGCTGGTATCCAGCTCGCGATAGATCTCTGGCAACGCAAGAACGACGATCGAGGAGTCGGCGAGCACCAGGCCGACGGCGATCGCAAGGGCTGCGAGGCGGGGGCGCGGGGCGCTCAATACCCCAGCTCCTTTGGGTAGGCATCACGGTAGGCCCGCTGCTTGTCGAGCACATCGGCGACGTAGCCATGCGTCTCTTCGAGCTGGATCGCGTCGAGCGTCAAGTCCGACCCTCCCCACCCGTCGACCTGGGTAGGACCGGCGTTGTACGCAGCCAGCGCCGCGACCTCGTTGCCGCCATAGCGGTTGAGCAGCTCACGCAGGTAGAAGGTGCCATAGCGGATGTTGATTTCGGGATCGGCGAGGTCGGCCAACCTGAAGGTGGTGCCGCCGCTGTGCTGCTCGATCTCCCTGGCGGTCGTCGGCGTTATTTGCATCAGCCCCCGTGCGCCCGCGCGCGAGGTCTGATCCTGGAAGCGGGACTCGGCATAGATGACAGCGGCGATCAGCGAGGCATCGATGTGCTTGTCCTTGGCCTGTTGGCGAATTATGTCCTCGTGGCGCAGAGGCAGCGTCAGCTCCTGGATCACGTCGCCGAACTTGCCGAACAGGCCAAGCGCCAAACCCACTGCGACGCCGGCTACAACCGCGGCCCCGCCGGCGAGCAGGCGCCGCCGCCTCGCCTTGCGCTTCATCGCAAATGTTCCCGCTCCGCGCTCATGGACGCAGCTTCTCGACAAGAGCGGACAACTCCCGCTCGAGGTCCTCGACACTGCCGTCATTCTCGACCAGGTGGTCGGCGCGGGAGGCCTTTTCCCCCTGGGTGAGCTGGCGTGCCTCCCGCTCGTCGACCAGCGCATGGCCGCGCGCCTGGGCCCGCCGGCGCCGAATCCCATCGGAGGCGACTACGGCAATCGTCGTGTCGAACGCCTTCTCCATGCCCGCCTCAAACAAGAGCGGCACCTCGACCACAGCGACCCCGGCCTCCTCGGGTAGCGATGTCAGCCAGGCGCCGATCCTTTCTCCCACCAGGGGGTGGATCTGTCCCTCGAGCCACTTCAACTCCTCGGGATCGGCGAAGACGATCGAGCCGATGCGGTCGCGGTCGACTCGTCCCGCCGGAGCAACCTTCCTTCCCCAGCGCTCGACCAGGCGTGGCAGCAACGGCTCGGTCTCGAGCAGCTCGTGGACGACGGCATCGCTGGAGATCGTCGCTGCCCCCAACCGCTCGAAGGCAGCGAGGGCCTCGGACTTCCCGGCCGCGATACCGCCGGTAAGCCCGATCGTCAGCGGCCGGGCCAAAGCCGCCGTTCAGTCCTGCTCGGAGTCGCCCGCCTGCTCTGCGTCGTCCGCAGCCTCATCGACGCCGTCGGGCGAATCCGGGCGATCGGCCACCGATTCGCCCTCATGAGCCTCAGAGCCCTCGTTCTCCTTGGGACCATCCGACTCCTCAGCCGGCGCCTCGGCGACAGCCTCTTCAGCTTGCTCAACCGGCGCCTCGGCAGCAGGCTCCTCTACTTCGGCCTCAGGCTCCTCAGCTACCGGCTCGGGTGCGACCTCGGCCACAGGTTCCTCAGCTTCGGCCACAGACTCGGTGGAAGCCTCCTCAGACGCATCTCCCGCGGGTGGCGTGGAGGGTTGTCCCTCCGGCGGGTGAGCGGGAGGGCTGCCCTCCGCGACAGGACCCGCGGGCTGAGGCTCCGCGGCTGATACCGCTGAGCCCTCGTCGTTGTCCGAACCCGCGGCTTCAAGCTGCTCGCCGAGATCGCCCATCGGCATGTTCTGCCCCTCGACCCGCTTGATACTGAGCGAGAGCCGCCGCCGCTCTTCGTCGATCTCAAGGATCTTGACGTTCAGTGTTGAGTTCGGCTCGACCACCTCACTCGGGCTCTCCACGTGGTGGTCTGCCAGCTCAGAGATATGGACCAGGCCCTCGACCCCGGGCAGGATCTCGACGAAGGCGCCGAAGGCGACGACCTTGGTCACGGTACCCTCGAGCACGTCACCGGGTCGGTGGGTACTGATCACGCGCTGCCATGGATCCTCCTGCGTCTGCTTGAGACCAAGCGAGATGCGCTGGCGGTCGCGGTCGATGTCGAGAACTTTGATCCGCACCGTGTCGCCGATTGAAACGACCTCCGATGGGTGGTTAACGTGACTCCAAGAAAGCTCAGAAATGTGGATCAGGCCGTCGATCCCATCGAGGTCGACGAAAGCGCCAAAGTCGACGATGTTGGAGATCTTGCCCTCGACCACCTGGCCGGGCTCGAGGCGACCAAGGATCTGCTCGCGGACCTCCTTGCGCTCTTCCTCCAGCACGGCGCGGCGCGAAAGCACCACGTTATTGCGGCTGCGGTTGAGCTCGATCACTTTGCATTCGAGCGTCTGACCGAGGAACTCGTCGAGGTTGTGGACGCGGCGGATGTCGACCAGCGAGGCGGGCAGGAAGCCGCGCACCCCGAGATCGAGGATGAGACCGCCCTTGACGACCTCGATCACGCTGCCTTCGACCGGTTCGCCCGACTCGGCGGCCGCCTCGATGCGGCGCCAGGCCTTCTCGAAGCGGGCACGCTTCTTGGAGAGAACTAACCGGCCCTCGGCGTCCTCTTTGGTCAGGACGAGGGCGTCGATCTCCTCGCCCAGCTCGACCTCGTCGGCCGGGTCCACCGACTTGCGGATCGAGAGCTCGGTGGAAGGGATGACCCCCTCCGACTTGTAACCGATGTCGACCAGGACCTCGTCCTTGTCGATCCGCACGACGCTGCCTTTGACGACGTCGCCCTCATCGAAGGAGACCATCGTCGCCGCGTAGTTGGGAACGATCTTGCCGTCGATTTCAAGCAATAGGCCATTGGATCCCTCAATGGGCGATCCAGCTGGCGCAGGGGGCGTCATCGTCTCGGTCGGGGACACGGCGGCCAATAATGGCAGAAACATTCGTACCCGCGTCCGGGGGTGGTGGCCGGGTACCCTGCACGTCGTGCCGAGCAGAGCCACGAAGCGCGGAGACGAGCGAACGCCGCTGAGCGGCTCGTACGACGTGTTGATCTGCGGAGCGAGCTTTGCCGGACTCGCGGTAGCCCGGGAGCTGGCCGGCTCCGGAGCGGACGTTCTGGTGGTCGATCGCTACGAGATCGGCGAGCGCCAGACCTCGGCCTGCGGCATCCCCACCGAGTGGCTGCGCGCCACGGGCCTGATGGGGGCAGAGCGTCAGCGCTTCAGCTCTCTGCTCATCCACACCCCGCACGGCAGTAAGCGCTACGAGCTTCCCTGGACCTTCTCGACCTTCGACTACAGGGAGCTGTGCGAACTGCTCTGGAGCCATTGCGATGCCCGCTTCGAGACCGCGAAGGTGAACGGGCGTACGGCTCCCGCCAACGGCGACGGCGCGATCGCCGTCGAGACTGACCGCGGTGTGCTCTCGTCGCCGCTCGTCGTCGACGCGCTCGGCTGGCGCCGCATGCTCGCGTCCGGCGACGGCTTCCAACCCCCCGACGCGCCTCTTTCACGTGGGCTCGAGGTACACCCGGGGGGTAGCAGCGAGGACCTCGCGGTGTGGATCGACCGCCGCTACGTGCCCGCCGGATACGGCTGGTCCTTCCCCGCCCGCGACGAGCTGCGGATCGGCGTCGGCTCCTTCGATCCTCGCTTCCATGTCCGTGAGACGACCGAGCTCCTGGCCGAAGATCTGGGTCGCGACCGCGTCCGCTACCAGGGCAACTGGATTCCTCACAAACTGCGCCGCGCCACCGAGGGCGGAGTCTTCTTCGCCGGTGACTCCGCCGGGCATTGCCTGCCGCTCACGGCCGAGGGAATCAGGACGGCGCTCTACTTCGGCGCCGCGCTAGGGCGGGAGCTGCGCGGGGTGGTCGAGGGCAGCCAGGACCGCGAACGGGCGGCCGACCGCTATGCCGAGTTCCACGACTCCCACGAGTGGAAGTTCCGCTGGATGCTGCGCGTGCAACGACTCGTGCCAAAAATCCCCCCGCGTCTGCTCGGGCCGTTGATCCGGTTGCTGGGCAAAAAGAGGTTCGTCGACTGGTCCTTCGACCACTACCTGCAGATCGCCCCGCCGGGGAGCGTGCCCTCAGCGAACCACGAGCACCGTTCCGATCAGCAGCAGGACGATGCCGATAGTCCGCTCAAGGCTGAGCGGGACCTGGTCGAGGCCGAGCAGCCCTAACCGGTCGATCGCCACCGAGGCGATGAGCTGGCCGGTGATCGTCGCCGCCGCGACACCGCCGGCGCCGATCGCCGAGACCGCGATCAGCGCGTTGGTGACATAGACGGCGCCGAGCAGACCGCCGAGCAGGTAGTACCAGCTGACGTCGAAGGTCGAATCAAGCCCACCGGCCTTGCCGCTGAGGACGACGATCGCGGCGAGGGCGATCGTGCCAACGCCGAAGGAGACTAGGGCGGCGGGCAGGCTGCCGGTGGACTTGCCGAGCCCGGCGTTGATCGGCGCCTGCAGGGCGATAAGGCCGCCGGCGAGAGCGGTAAGTAGGACCGCCAGGCCCCTATCCACGGCGGCGGCTCAGCGGAAGCGTGATTTTCGACGGCCTGGCGGGTTGCATCAAACGTTGGTCCGGTTGTGGGTTGAACCGCCGTGCTGTCATATCAGTAACCCAAAGAGATCACGAAACCGCCGATGCCACCGCCAGCCGCAGGACTCGCTTCCCGGCTCTTCTTGGGGCCGGCCCTACGCACGCAGCCGGATCGGCGGCTGGTGACGCTCGTCCGCGAGCGCTACGAGGCCGCTTTCGAGGAGATCGTGCGCCGCTACGGCAAACCGCTCACCCGCTACACGGCGGCGATCGTCGGCGGCCGGTCCGAGGACATCATCCAGGACGCCTTCTCCAAGGCGCTGCTGGCGCTGCGCCGCGACGACGCCGAGATCGAGCTGCAGCCGTGGCTCTTCCGGATCGTGCGCAACGCGGCGCTCAACGAGCTGCGCGACAGCCCGCCGTCGCCCGAGGTCCTAGCCGAGGCCATCGCGGGCGGGCGCAACCCAGCCGAGGAACTAGAGCGTCGCGAAGAGCTGGCCGACCTGATGAAGCGACTGCAGGCACTGCCCGAGCCACAGAGGGCGGCGATCGTGATGCGGGAGCTGGAGGGACTCAGCCACGAAGAGATCGCGGCGGCGCTGGGCCTGACCGGCGGTGGCGCCCGACAGGCGATTTACCGGGCGCGACAGGCGCTTCGCGACGGAGCCGGGATGCTGATCCCGCTGCCGCTCCTGCAGGGGATGCTGGGCGAGTCAGGACCGGGAGCCGCCGAAGCAGCCGTCGGCGCGGCTGGAATCGGCAGCGCCGCCGGCGCCGGGGTTGCGCTGAAAGCTACCGCCGCCACGGTGCTGATCGCCGGCGCGGTCGGGCGGGCATCGCTGTAAAGGACAACCCACGCAACGACGCGAAGGCAGCGACGCCGGCACGCGTGATTCAGAGTGGCCCGAGCGAGGTCGGGACCCGACCGGTTGCCAGCGATAGCGGCGGGGACGGGATCGGCGGCAGCGGGAACCGGGGCCACGGCCGTGGCGGGCGGGAGCCCGAGGGCCATAGCGGACCGTCCGGCCATCGCGGATCGGGCTCCGATCACGATGGCCCGAACCCAAGCGACAACTCGGGGCCGGGTGGCAGCGGCTCCGGCGAAAGCGAGTCCGGAGGCGGAGACGATTCCTCGGGCTCGAGTCGAAGTGGCGGGCCTGAACCAAGCGATGAACCGTCATTCGACGACGACTTGGAATCCGACAGCTCTGGATCTGGTCCCGGTGACGGCTCCGAGCTTGACGACTACGGCGACGACCTCGACTGAAGACGTCCAACGGCCCTACTTGGCGTCGAGCCAGTCCTCGCCGACGCCAATGTCCACCTCTAGCAGCGGATCGAGCTGGTAGGCGGCGCACATCTCGCGCCGCACCAGCTCGGTCGCGTCGTCCATCTCCCCCGGCGGGCCCTCGAAGAGCAGCTCGTCGTGGATCTGCAGAACGAGGCGGGTCTCGGCTCCCGTCTCGTGCAGGGCGCTCTGACAGCGCACCATCGCCACCTTGATGATGTCCGCGGCGGTCCCCTGGATCACCGTGTTGACCGCAAGCCTCTCCCCCAGCCGCCTCGTGTTGGGGTTGCCCGAGCGAAGCTCCGGGATCGAGCGGCGGCGCCCCATCAGCGTCTTGACATACCCCTCCTCCTGGGCCCGCTCGACCACCTGCTCACGGAAGGCACGTACCGCTGGAAAGCGCTCTAGATAGCGGGCGACGAACTCCTCCCCCTCTTTGCGCGGAATGTTGAGCCGGTCGGCGAGGCCAAAGCCGGTCAGCCCGTAGACGATGCCGAAGTTGACCATCTTCGCCTTCGAGCGCTGACCCACGTCGACGTCCTCGCGGGAGATGTCGAAGACCTCCGCGGCGGTGGCAGCATGGACGTCTTCACCGGCGCGGAAGATCTCTTTCAGCACTCCCTCGTCGGCGACGTGGGCGAGCACGCGCAACTCCACCTGGCTGTAGTCAGCCGAGAGCAGGTGGGCGCCGGGCTCGGCGACGAAGCAGGCTCGCACCGGACGACCGATCTCGGTGCGGATCGGGATGTTCTGCAGGTTGGGATTGGTGCTGGAGAGCCGCCCGGTAGTGGTCGATGCCTGGTTGAACGTAGTGTGGACGCGGCCCGTCCCCGGATCGATCAGTTCCGGCAGCGAGTCGAGGTAGGTGTTCTTGAGCTTGGTCAGCTCGCGCCAGGACTCGATTTTCTCGACGATCGGGTGCTCGTCGCGGATCTGGGCGAGGACGCGTGCATCGGTGGAGAAGCCGGTCTTGCCGCGGCGTTTGCGGGTCAGGCTCAGCTTCTCGAAGAGGATGCGCCCAACCTGCTGCGGCGAGCCGATCGTGAACTCCTCCTCGGCCAGCTCGAAGATCTCCTTCTGCAGAGTGGCAATGCGCTCGCCAAAGCCGGCACCGACCTCCGCCAGTCGCTCGGCGTCGAGCTTCAGGCCCTCGCGCTCCATCGCGGCGAGGACGTGGACCAAGGGCAGCTCGACGTCCTCTAACAACGGCTCCAGCTCGAGTTGTTGGAGGCGGGGACGCTGCGCGTCGGCGAGCGCCGCGACGAGGCGCGCTTCCTCGGCCGGCTCTAGACCTGCCTCGACCTCGTCGCCCAGCGAGAGCTGGGCGTCATCCTCGCTGCCCTCGACAGCGACGCCCTCGGCAAGGCCGATGCCAGCGTCTGCCGCCAACTCGGTCAACTCGTAGGTGCGGCGCTGGGGTTCGAGCAGGTAGGCGGCGATCATCGTGTCGTGGTCGAGCGCCAGCTCGGCGCCCTCGCGTGCCGCAGCGGCCAGGAGGCCGTGGCGGCCACCGCCAAGCGACTTCGCGTCGTGGGCGATCAGGGGCCGCCCCCCCAGCGCGACGGCAAGCTGATCGAGACTGGAAGTGCCGCTGACGATCCGCTCGCCGCGGGCGGCGGCCCAGGTGTCGCCGTCGATCGCCAGCGCTGCCGGTCCCTCGTCGAGGTCACTGGGGACCCCCTTCTCCACCGCCACCGCCAGCTCCTTCTCGACGCTGCGGCCGGGGACAGCTTCACCCTCCGGCAAGGCTTCTTCGAGTCGCTCCATCACCGCGCGCAACTCGAACTCGCGCATGAAGTCGCGCAGGGCGCCGCGGTCGGGTTCGGAGCCCATAGCCGACGCCAGGTCGACGCCGGTCTCGATGTCGTACTGGAGCGTCGCAAGCTGCTTCGACATACGGGCGTCGTCGGCGTGCTCGACCAGGTTCTGTTTGCGTTTGGCACCGGAAATCTCCTCGACACTCCCCAGCACCCGCTCGAGCGTGCCGAACTGCTGCAGTAGCTGAGTCGCCGTTTTCTCGCCGATCCCCGGTACGCCGGGGATGTTGTCGGAGGTGTCGCCACGCAGACCCATCAGGTCCGTGATCAACTCCGGCGGCACCCCGTAGCGCTCGACGACGGCGTCGCTGTCGTAGATCTTGGTCTCCGTAATGCCGCGCGAGGTGCTCATCACCCGCACCCCGGGGCCGACCAGCTGGTAGGCGTCGCGATCTCCGGTCACAACCATCACCGGGATCCCCTCTTCCCGGGCCTGCCGGGTCAGCGAAGCGATCACGTCGTCGGCCTCGTAGCCTTCGACCTTGACGTTGATGTAGCCGAAGGCCTCCACCAGCGGCATCAGGTGCGGCCACTGCTCCCGCAACAAATCGGGGCGGGGTTTTCGCTGGGCCTTGTAGAGGTCATAGGTGACCTCCCGCCCGGACATGCCCGCGTCCCAGGCGACGACTACACCGGCGGGGTGGTGCTCGTCGATGACTTTGACCAACATCGAGGCGAGCCCGTAGATCGCATTGGTCGGCCGCCCGTCGCTGGTCCCGATCGACTCGGGCAGGGCGAAGAAGGCACGGTAGGCGAGCGAGTTGCCGTCGATCAGGAAGAGCTCCCCGTCGCCGCCCGAAGTTGCGTCGGTGCCTTTTTCGTCAGTCTTCTCAGTCGCCGCCATCGGCGCCAACTCTAAGGCGCGACGTGGCGGCGCCCACGCGACCATTCCCAGCCCAGGCACGAGGCGACCGACGCGAGCCGCGTACGACGCATATTCGTCGCCATGGGTCCACAGCAAGTAAGGCTCCTCGAGATACCGAAGAGGACTACCGAGCACGTGTGCCGGGGCTCCTCCCCGGGCCGGGGGCACGGCCGCCGCGGGCGAGCGGAAATGCCGAATCTGATTCGATAGCCGCCACCTATGACTGTCAGTGCCCAATACAGCGTCACGATCCGAGTCGAGCTCGATGCGCGACAAGAGCCCCTGGGCAAACTGACCGCGGCGATCGCCGAGGCGGGGGGACAACTGCAGGGCGTCGATCTGGTGCCGGGGGCCGGCAGCGAGGGCAAAAGGGTGCGCGAGTTCACGATCGATGCTCAGGACCGACCCCACTGGGAGCAGATCCTGCGGGCAATCGGCTCGACTCGCGGGGCGAGGGTTCTCGACTACGTCGACCGCACGATGCAGATGCACCGCGGCGGCAAGATCTCGGTCGAGAACAAGTATCCGCTC
>DATNGU010000339.1:0-3876 GCA_035605775.1 Solirubrobacterales bacterium
CTACCGATGCCGAGCAGTCCAGGGCCGACATGGGCGCCAAGCACGGCGCCGATCTCCGAGACGAAGACCGGCTCACAGCCGAAGATTTCGCGGCCGTCCTCGACCAGGGCGGCGGCCGTCTCGTCATCCTGGATGTGCTGGACGACCCAACCGTCGAGCCCCGACTGGTGGCGCTCGCGCGCGTAGCCACGCAGGCGCTCGATCGAGCGGGCACGGGTCCGCACACGCTCGACCGGGGTGATCTCCTCCTCGAGGGTGAGGATCGGCTTGATCTTCAGCGCCGAGCCGATGAAGGCGCTGGCGCCACCGATCCGGCCGCCGCGCCGCAGGTACTCGAGGGTGTCGATCGCGAACCACATCTTCAGCTCCTCGCGAGCCTGCTGAGCACGGGCCAGAACGGCCTCGCCGTCGCCGCCCGAGATCGCAGCAGCGGAAGCGGCCAGGGCGCACAGACCCATGCCGCCAGCTGCCGAGCGGGAGTCGAAGAGATGGATGTGCTCGCCCCCCTTGCCCTCGGCGACAAGCCGCTCGCGGGCTTGGTTGGCGGCCTCGAGGGTGCCGGAGATGCCGGTGGAGATGTGGATCGAGACAACTTCGCGACCGGCCGCGAGCAGCGGCTCGTAGACGGAGACGAAGTCGCCGATCGACGGCTGGGAGGTGGTGGCACCGCCCTCCGAGGCGCGCAAACGCTCGTAGAAAGAGGCGAAGTCGGAGATCTCGCTCTCCGCCTCCTGGCGGTCGTCGACGGAGACGTAGAGGCTGATCCTCTCGATGCCGCGGTCGGCGACGAGGTCGTCGGGAAGGTAGGCCGTGGTGTCGCAGACGACCGCAGTGGGGGCGCTCGGACTCAAGGAGCCCGATTCTCTCAGACGGGCCGCTACACTTTGTGAAGTGACTGAGACCCCACAAGAGGCGATCACCCTCACCGGCAAGGCAGCCGAGAAGATCGGCGAGCTGCTCGGGGGGGAGGGCGATTCCGAGAGTCAGGCGCTGCGGGTTGCGGTCCGCGGCGGTGGCTGCTCGGGCTTCCAGTACGCGCTTGCCTTCGACCGGGCCAAGGACGACGACCATGTCTTCGAGGTCGACGGCGTCGCCGTCGTCGTCGACAAGGTCAGCATGCAGTTCGTCTTTGGCTCAGAGGTCGACTACGTCGAAGGATTGCAGGGGGCCGGGTTCCAGGTCAACAACCCGAACGTCGTCGCCGCTTGCGGATGCGGGTCCTCTTTTCAGGTGAAAGAGGACGCTGCCGAGACGGCTGCGGTCTAGTTACTCGCCAAGCAGTCGCGCCAGTGGGGTGTCCAGCGCGCGAGCGAGCGCGCGTAGGGTCGTGACGGTGGGGCTCTGCTGTCCCGACTCGACAGCATCGAGGGTATCGACATCCAGGCTGGCTTTCTCGGCTAATTCGGCCGGCGAGAGTCCTTGCGCCTCCCTCAGGTCGTGCAGGCGCTTGCCGATGTGATCGGCCTCCATTTCGAGACTCGCTTCGCGCCAGGCAGAAGATAAGGCGACGCGCATAGCCTTCGCGCTCGCGAAACGCTCTGCCCTTTGTGGCGCCGTCGCCTGCAGCAGGAAGTTGGCCAACGCTGGTGAGAGATCTGTGCGGAACGTCCGTGGATCTCGTGGCTCCGCGTCCGCCCTGGGCTGCATCCGCTCGTACGGATGCTCGCCAGTGAGCAATTGGTAAAGCACCACTCCCGTTGCGAAGAGATCGGTTCCGACGTCCCAGCTCTCGAAGCTAGCGTCGGGGGCTTGATAAGGACCGGTGCCGGACTGCGTAACCACCGGATCACCGACGCTGGATGCAATGTTGAAGTCGAGCAGCTTGAGGGTCCCTGCATCGCTGCGGATCATGTTGCCCGGCTTCACGTCGCGGTGCACAAAACCAGCATCTTGGAGTTCCTGCAGCTCGGCGAATTCGTCGCTGCTCATCTGTCCGGACCGCAGTTCCTCGATCCTCGTCTCGTCGGGGTGAATCCCGATCAAGGCATCCAACAGTTCGAGCACCAACTTAATGGCCTCCTCGTCGGGGAGTTTCATGTCGGGCTCATCGATGAACTCCTGCACCACCGTTCCGTTGACCAGCTCGCTGGCGATGTAGAAGAGGTCGTCTGCGGTGCGATCGGTCCAGTAAACCTGGACAACGTTGGGATGTTGAATCTTGCGAAGAACTCCTACCTCGCGCCGCACGCGGTCGAACGAGCCGGGGGAATCAATGATCTTGATTGCCATAGGCGTCTCGTCGAGGAGGTCCATAGCTTCATAGACGACTGAGAATGCTCCGCTGCCCAGTTCCCTTTCAAGCTTGAACCTGCCCGCGAAGGGCTCCTCGGTGCCAGTGAGGTCGCGGACTCGGCGGCGTTTGAACGGCCATCGCCGGGGTGAGGCGGAAGTCTGATCCTTCTCCTCGCCCTCATCGGTTCCGGGCACGGCCCCGATCTCGGCCACGAGGCTCTCGCTGAAGACCAGGAACTCTCGCTGTCCGCTGACATGGGTGTAAGTGCGACCGTTGTAGTGGGAGTGGATGTCGGCCTCGTTGATCTTGTCGAGGAGGTCGGAACCGAGGCGAAAGAAGGCGTCGTTCGTCACCCGGCCCATGATCAGGAAGTGGCCGAAGCCCGATCCGGCATAGAGGGAGCGCTGACCGAGCTCCTCGGCCTCGTCGAGCTTGTGGGTAAGGATTTCGAGAAATTTCTTGTGTTGTTTGGTGGTCATTCGCGGATCACCACCCACGACGACGGCGAACTTGATTCCGGGATCGTCGGGGTCGGTCGTTTCCGGCGACGTGGCGAGATCCGCGAGCAAGTGCATATTCGCCAGCCGCGTGAGCTCGGCTGCGCTCACTTCGCCGCCCTCTATTGCAGCGATTTTCTCGTCGTTGAGCTCGGCGAGGGCGTTGGCCTCTGGCTTCAACATCTGGCCATCACTATCGACGGGAAAGACCCAGTGGCGAGCCGGTTGAGACACCTGAAATGGATCGCACATGCTGAGGTCGGCTGGGGCGAGATTGCTGATCAGCAGGTCTTGGAACTCCAGAAGGTCGCCGAACTCGCTGTCCAGTGGAAGCCACACCCTCAGTAGCAGGTCATAGGGGCCAAAAAGCTCGTAGCAGACAGCCGATTTGATTTCGGCCTCTCGCAGGGTCGCAAGTAAGCGAGCTTCCACCGATTCTCGGGAGTAGGTCGGGTAGAACCCCAGCCGCCAGAAATAAAGCCGCTCGTGTCGTTTCCTGTGCACATCGTGATGCCACAGGATGCGAGGCTTGTGTTTTTTCGCGAGGCTCAGGAGGACGGGTCCCGACTCAGTAGGCGTGGCCTGCCGCTGTGTCGAGCGGAGGTATGACGCCGGTGCCAGAGCGCTCATTGCCGGTGCGGACCTTCATGCGTGCTGGTTTGTTCTTGATCGCGGCCGCACGAGACTCCTCTGACACCACTGAAATCGGGCTTACCGCCAGCTCGTTGACGGCGAGTGGGCTATCGCCGGTCCGCATGGGCTGGCGCATCCACCACAGCTCGTACTGCTCCGCCCGTTCTACTGCTGGCGTCTTCTCTAGCTCAGGCACATCTGAACGTCCCTGCTCGTCGACGACGAGCAGCTGCCTCGAGAGGTAGACACGATGAGGGCTTGCCTGGTCGACGCCCGCCATTCGCTTGATCGACGGAAGGGAGGGAGCGATGAGTATCCCGGCGATCGGGAGCAGCAGCCCTATGGAGAAAATAATCCAGGTCACGATTTGGCAGTTACAGGGGATTCCCTATAGGACCGGGAGCATACACAATGGAAATCAAGTAATTAGAGTCCCTCCAATGTTCTCCCTTTTGGGCCGTTTCAACATGTACCGATTCGACTATGCGTCGCTCGTGTTCGACTCCGTGCGGG
>DATNGU010000340.1:0-7982 GCA_035605775.1 Solirubrobacterales bacterium
CCCGATGGCAACCCCTGGGAGGTAGCCCACAACCCGCACTGGACCGTCACCGATGAAGGCGGCGTCAGGCTCACCTCGCCGGACTGAGCCGCCCCTCTACGATTCCGGCGTGATCTACCTGCTGCGACACGGCGAGGCCGAGCGGAACGGGGGTGACGACGCCGCGCGGCGGCTAACCGCTGAGGGAAAACGGCAATCGGAGGCAGCCGGGAAGGCACTTGCAACGCTCGGCGTCGCGATCGACACCTGCTTGACAAGCCCGAAGGTTCGGGCGGCCGAAACGGCACGCCTAGCCTGTCAGGAGCTCGGAATCGAAGTCGAGATCGCGGTGGATCTGAGCGAAGGCGGCTTCGACTCCCCCAGCCTCGCCGCCGGCCGTGGCGAGGTGATGCTGGTCGGCCACGAGCCGGACTTCTCGAACGAGATAGCGCGCCTCACCGGCGCGAAGGTAAAGCTGCGCAAGGGCGGGCTCGCGATCATCGATGGCAACACGCTGTTGGCGCTGCTGCGCCCACTGGAGCTAATGGTGATCGCCGCCAACCACGGCTGATCGCTCAAGCGGAGTAACCAGCAGCCAGGTTGTGCCCCGACCGCTCATGGGAGGTGAAGCGGCCGGGACACGTTTTATGGCCTTAGGCCACGCTGTGCAGCTTATTGTCTATCAGACGCTTTGCCTCTTATTCCGAGGTGGGCACGCAACGGGCGCCTCCGGTCAAAGACCCCATCTGTCGTCTGCCCACCGCTTTGGTCACAGTCAATGTCACTAATACACAACATCAAAGGTCACTTATAAAGGGTGATACTCCGGTAGCGCCACCGATATCGGGCGGTAAAACCGACTGGCCGGTCAACCAGGATTGGCCCGTTGCCTGTAGCCTCCGCGGCCGACTTCACGACTAGAAGGAGAGCGCAATCGATGGGACTTCTTGATGGGAAAGCGGCGATCGTCACCGGCTCCGCCCGGGGAATTGGCCGGGCTACCGCGGAGCTGTTCGTAAGCGAGGGCGCCAAGGTTCTGATCAATGACCTTGACGCCGACGTCGCCGAACAGGCCGCTGGTGAGATCGACGGCGAAACGGCCGTATTCGCCGGCGACTTGACCAAGCCCGATGCCCCCGACCAGCTGGTTGCCGCCGCCGTCGACGCCTTCGGCGCCGTCGACATCGTGGTCAACAACGCCGGCTACACCTGGGACGGCGTCGCCCACCGAATGACCGACGAGCAGTTCCAGGCGATGCTCGACATCCACACCGTGGTCCCGTTCCGCGTCGCCCGTGCGCTTGCCCCACACTGGCGCGAGGCCGCCAAGGCGGAGCGCGGTGAGGGCCAGGAGGTTTTCCGCAAGCTGATCAACATCTCCTCCACGTCCGGCACGATGGGCAACGCCGGCCAGGTCAACTACTCGGCCGCAAAGATGGCCGTCGTAGGGGTGACCAAAACCCTCGCCAAGGAGTGGGGTCAGTTCAAAATCAACGTCAACGCAGTCGCCTTCGGCTTCGTCGAGACGCGCCTGACCGCAGCCAAAGAGGCGGGGGGCGAGATGACTTCACCGAGCGGTGAGAAAATCGAGCTCGGTATCCCAGAGCAGATGCGGGCGATGGCCTCCGCGATCATCCCGCTCGGCCGCCCGGCTACCCCCGAGGAGGCATCCGGACCGGTTCTGTTCCTGGCCTCACCGCTGGCCAACTACGTCCACGGCCAGGTGCTCAACGTGACCGGCGGCATGTTCGGAGGGATGTACACCTGAGCCCCGCGGCGACAGAGGGTAGGTCGCGGGTCCCCTACCTCGACCTGGGAGACCGGATCTGGCCTGTCCTCCGTCGCCTCACGGGTGTCCACACGCTGCTCTACCGAGCTTCGGGAGGGCGCCTCGGCCAAGACGTCCCGGGCTTGAGGGGAAGCATGCTGCTGCTCGACCATGTCGGCGCCAAAAGCGGCACGAAAAGAACCTCCCCCTTGCTCTACATCAGCGATGGGGACGACGTGGTCATAGTGGCTTCGAAAGGCGGCTTTCCGAAACACCCGGCCTGGTACCACAACCTGATGGCGAACCCAGACACCACGGTTCAGATCGGCCGCGAGAAACGCCCGGTCCACACCAGGGTCGCGAGCCGCGAGGAGCGCGACCGCCTCTGGCCGATGGCGGTCAAGGCCTACCGCGGCTACGCCGACTACCAGGCGCGCAGCAAAGGGCGCGAAATCCCACTGGTCATCCTCGAGCCGCGTTAGCGGGGCGCCTTTCACTCCTATAGCGCCGGAAAGGCGCCCCGCTGCCCTCAGTCCTTCGGCTGCCGCTCCTCGGCGACCGGCTCGCCACCCTCGCCGACGATCGCATCCGGCGGCCACGGCCCCGCCCAGTTGTCACGCGCTCCGTCGATCGTGATCGTCGTACCGGAGACGAAATCGCCGGCAGGGGAGGCGAGGTAGGCGACCAGCCAGGCCATCTCCTCGGCACGACCGGCGCGGCCGATCGGGATCGAGCGCTCCAGGTTGTCGACCACCACCTGCGGATACTTGGTCAGCAAGGTCTCGGTGGCGAACTGGCCGGCGGCCAAGGCGCAGGTCCTGATCCCGAAGCGCGCCCACTCCACCGCCAGCGTCCGCATCATGTTCTCTACCGCCGCTCGTGCCGCCCCCGAATGAACCATCCCCGGCATCCCGTGGTGAGGCGAAAGGGTGACGCTGAGCACCTTGCCCCCGCCCTGCGGGATGAACGCCTTGGTCGCCGCCGCGTGGGTCATCAGCCAGGTCCCCTGGACGTTCAGCTCGGTCACCGTGCGGAAGCCTTTCGGCGTGATCGACTCCGCCGGTGCGAGGAACTGCCCGCCGGCGTTGTTGACCAGCACGTCGAGCCGCCCATGCCGTGCCAGCAGGCCCTCGGTCAGCCGCTCGACCGCCTCCTCGTCGCGGATGTCCATCGCCTCGTGCTCGAAAGAACCCGGCAGGCTCTTTGCCAGATCACCCGTCTCCACCAGCGGCTCCTCGCGACGCCCACAGCCGACCACGGCCGCGCCCAGTCGGGCGAGCTCGAGCGCCGTCTCCCGGCCCAGGCCACTGCCCGCGCCGGAGACGAGGCAGACCTGCCCGTCGAGCAGGCCGTCCCTGAAGATGCGCGAATGGGCGCTGCCAGCCATCGGCTTGCAAGCATATTGCTGACCTCAACCCAGGTAATGTGGCTCAGCGATGAAGGTGCACGTGGAGGCGAAACCGCTGCACGAGCCGCTTGCCGGAGGAACTCCCGGTGCGACCGTTAGCGTCGAACCGCTGATCGCCGGCAACGTCACCTGGCCACGCACGATGATGGAGCGCCCGGGCGGGCCCCTCGAGACGCTGAAGCTACTGCGCGCCCTGCTCAGCGGCGAGCCGGCGATGACGGTCCCCTGTCCGGCCTTCCTGATCCGGCATCCCAGTGCTGGAGCGATCCTCGTCGATACCGGCCTCCACCCCTCGGTCGCCACCGACGGGCACGAGAACTTCGGGCGGGTGGCTGCCCGCGTCGGCAACCCGGCGCTCGAGCCGGGCACCGACGTGCCGGCGCAGCTGCGCTCGCGCAACCTCGACGCCGGCGAGATCCCCGTGGTCGTGATGACCCACATGCACATCGACCACACCTCGGCGATCTCCGAGTTCCCGAACTCGACCTTCATCGTCAGCGAGGTCGAGTGGGAGGCTGCCACCGTCGGCCCTAAACCGCTGCTGAACGGCTACCGGCGGGCGCACTTCGACTACGCCTTTGACTACCGGACGATCGACTTCGACCGGGGCGGCATCGACTCGTACTCCAGCTTCGCCCGCTGCTTCGACCTCTTCGGCGACGGTTCGATCCGCCTCGCGTACACGCCCGGTCACAGCGCCGGCCACATGTCGGTGATCGCGCACCTCGCCAAGCGCGACTTCGTGATCGGCGGTGACGTCACCTACACGATGGGCCAGCTCGACGGCGACGCGCCGCTCGCCCCGCGTCCTTACGACGCCCACAACTACCGCCGCTCGCTTCAGGAGTTGAAGCTGTTCCGCCGTGAGTATCCGGACGCGATCGTCACGCCGGGGCACGATCCGAGCTTCTACGAGAAGCTCGGCGACCGCTACAAGTAACCAGTCCCTCGTACATCTCCCGCACCCGGCCGAAGACCTCGGTCGCGACCTCGAGCTGGCGCTCGTGACTCGGCGACCCCTCGACCGGAAAGACGATCGGCTCGCCGAACTGGACCGTGACCTTGGGAAAGCGGAAGCGCTTCCAGCGCCGCACCTTGGCGGAGCCATAGACGGCGATCGGGACTACCGGTACACCGGATTCCAGGGCGATCCGACCTATCCCCGGTTTGGGTTCGCCCAACTCGCCGCTGCGCGAGCGCCCGCCCTCGGCGTAGACGAGGAGCATGCCGTCCTGGGCGAGGATCGTGAAAGCGGTCTTGAAGGCCTCCTCGTCATGGTGGCCGCGGCGGACCGGGAAGACGCCACCGTGCTTGTAGATGTAGGTGAGGACGGGCGGGCCGAACATCTGCGATTTCGCCATGAAGCGGATCTGGCGACGCAGATAGAGGCCGACGAAGAAGTGGTCCATCTGGCTGAAGTGGTTCGGGGCGAGCAGCAGCGGGCCAGTCTTCGGCACGTTCTCGACGCCGATCGCGCGCACTCGGTAGATCAGCAGCGTCGGCAGCGAGACGATGGCGCGGACGAGCGGGTAGGTCCAGCCGACCCCCCTGCGGGCCGCCACGTGGAACTGGTCGAAGTACGACGCGGGACGGTCGTCCTTGTAGACCTGGGGCTTGATGTCGGGCATAGGGGTGCGGCCGGCGGCGCCGGCCGTAGCTGTGCCTACCCCCTGTTGGATCGGCGGTTACGCGGACGAAATCAGCGCCCGATAGCGCGATCGGATCCTGCGATCACGCCTGCGGGACGATCAGGCTCGCTAGGCCGACGAAGGCGGTGACCAGGGTTGCGGACATCGTCACCAGGCGGAGTAAGTCAGACGGCCCAGCCGCGTGAGCGCTCAACCGCGCGGCGCCACTCGGCAAGCAGACTTTGCCGCTCGTCGGCCCCCATCCGCGGCTCGTAGCGCGCCGCCTCGCGCCACATCGCGGCGACCTGCGCGGCGTTCCAGCGTCCGGTCGCGATCCCAGCCAGGTAAGCGGCGCCCAGCGCCGTGGTCTCGACGATCTCGGGCACCACCACCGGCACTCCCAGCATGTCGGCCTGGAACTGCATCAGCCAGCGGTTGGCGACCCCGCCGCCGTCGGCCTTGAGAGCATCCAGGCGCTTCCCTGAGGCGGCTTCCTCGGCCCGCACCGCATCGACCGTCTGGTAGGCAATCGACTCCAGCGCCGCCCGCGCCAGGTGGGCGCGCCCGCTGCCGCGGGTGAGGCCGACGATCGTGCCGCGTGCGTAGGGGTCCCAATGAGGCGAGCCGAGCCCGGTCAGCGCCGGGACGAAGTAGACGCCGTCGTTGCCGGCCAGTGAGGCGGCAAGCCCCTCGGTCTCATCTGCGTTCTCGATCACCCGGAGGCCATCTCGCAGCCACTGCACAGCGGCGCCGGTGACGAAGATCGAGGCCTCCAGCGCATAGGCAGCCTCCTCCCCGGGAGCGCAGGCGACGGTGGTCAACAGACCTTCGCTGGGCTCGGGGGCCTCGGCGCCGGTGTTGAGCAGGACGAAGCTGCCGGTCCCGTAGGTGTTCTTGGCGCTGCCAGCGTCGAGGCAGGCTTGGCCGAACAACGCCGCCTGCTGGTCGCCAGCGATCCCCGCCACCGGCACCTCGCCGCCGAACTCGGAAGTGGTGCCGTAGATGTGAGCGGAAGGCAGCGGCTCGGGTAGCCGCTCGGGGTTGACGCCGAGCATTGCGCAGAGATCCTCGTCCCAGGCCAAGCGGCGGATGTCGAACAGCATCGTCCGCGAGGCATTCGTGTAGTCGGTCGCGTGCCGCCCAGTCAACTTGAAGAGCAGCCAAGCGTCGATCGTGCCGAAGACCGCCTCCCTGGCCCCCTCGACGTTGCGCAGCAACCACTCGATCTTGGTGGCTGAGAAGTAGGGATCGAGGACCAAACCGGTCCGCTCCCGCACCAGCTGCTCGCGCCCTTCCTCACGAAGCTGATCGCAGCGCTCGGCGGTGCGACGGTCCTGCCAGACCAGCGCCCGGTGAATCGGCTCCCCCGTTGCCGGATCCCAGGCGACCACGGTCTCGCGCTGGTTCGTGATCCCGATCCCGTCCAGCTCTGTCCCCTGGATGCCGGCATCGGCGATCGCCTCGATCGCGACCTGCCGCGTCACCTCCCAGATCTCCATCGCGTCGTGCTCGACCCAGCCGGGCCGCGGAAAGTACTGCTCGAACTCCGAGGAGCCGCGCCCCACGACCTGACCCTCCCGATCGAAGACGAGGCAAGTCGTACCGGTAGTCCCCTCGTCGATCGCGAGGATCATCGGCTCGCGCCCCGCACGATCGTCAGCAACGCCTCGGCGAGGCCGGCCGGCTCTTCCTGGCCAGTGCCGAAGCGACGCAAGGTGAGGCCGTACATCAGCGCGACGATCGAGCGCGCGTGCGAAGGATGCGCTCGCGAGTATCGGCGGCAGTGGCGGCCAAGTTGCGCCAGATTACCCGCTTCACTAGTCGTTCGTTCGAACGAACGTCCCGCCCGATCGCCGCTCAGCCGGCGCGCTCCGCGTAGACCCGCGCGAAATCCGCCAACTGCCGAGCGCGGTGAGCAAAGCCGGCCAGGGAGCGGCCGGTGGCGCGGTGGGAGAGGTCGAGCTCGTACTCGCGCAGGCGATAGCCGGCGCGGACGGCGTCGATGGTCATCCCGACCTCCATCCCATAGCCGCGGGCGAAGGGAAGCACGGCGCGCAACACCTCGGTGCGCATCGCCCGCTGACCGGAAATCGGCGCAGTCGTCTCCTGTCCGCAGCGGCGCCGGATCGCCCAGTGCGCAAAGCCAAGGGCGACGCCGAAGCCACCGCCTACGCGACGGCTGAAGGCGGCGACGGCGAGGTCGCACTCACCACGCTCGACCGCTGCCACCAGTGGCAATAGCCGGGCCGAGGAGGAGCCGAGGTCGCCATCGCAGAGCAGTACGACGCGCGGTGCAGGCTCGATGCTCAACGCCGCCTCAACAGCGGCGCCGACGTTGGCGCCCTTGCCGTGCGGACGGTTGCGGCTGACCACCTGGGCCCCGGCTGCCATCGCCGCCTCCGCGGTGCCATCGGTGGAGGCATCGTCAGCGACCCACAGCGCGGTTTCCGGTAGCGCCGCGCGCAGAGCCGCCAGCGTCTCCGCGATCCGGTCGGCCTCGTTGCGCGCAGCGACGATGACCGCGATTGCGGGCTCTGGGTCGGGCACGACGGATATTGTCCCGTCCCATGGCGGACATCGAGGCTCACATCACCGGCAACGTGTGGAAAATTGAGGTCGCAGTTGGCGACGAAGTCTCCGACGGCGACACGGTCGCCATCCTCGAGTCGATGAAGATGGAGATTCCGGTCGAGGCTGAAGACGACGGGACGGTGAAGGAGATCCGCTGCGAGGAGGGTCAGTCGGTCAGCGAAGGCGACGTCCTCGTCGTGCTCGAGTGAGGGCGGAGCGGCTCGCCAGCGGCAAGCTCCTCCTCGACTCCCCCGCCGAGGCGGTCGTCCGGATCCGCATCTCCAATCCAGACCGCCGTAACGCGCTCGACCACGAGATCCTCGACACCCTGGCGGAGACCCTGCCGCGACTGGATCAGGGGATCGAGAACCGCTGCGTACTGATCACCGGCGCCCCACCCGCCTTCTCGGCCGGCTACGACCTCACATCGATTCCGAGCGAGACCTTCGAACGTGACGCCGAGGCACTTGTCGCGCACCCCTTCCACGACGCGATGGAGACACTCGCCGCCCATCCCTGGCCGACCGTCGCGGCGATCAACGGCCACTGCCTGGGCGGTGGCTTGGAGCTAGCGATGACCTGCGACCTGCGAATTTGCGCCACTGGTGCAAAGCTCGGCATGCCCCCA
>DATNGU010000341.1:0-2187 GCA_035605775.1 Solirubrobacterales bacterium
AGGGGGATCTGCAGCGCCTCGTCCTGACCGCCAACTTGGGCCGGCTGCTGCGGCTTGAGGGCTGCCTCTCGGGCAAGGTGCCCAAGAGGGTGGAGCCGATCCCGGGGCCTTGCGCCGAACTTGCCCAGCTGGACCCGGTGAGGTCTGTGGTCGGGCCCGCCACCTTCCTCAACGAGGCGGTGATCCAGATCCAGCGCCAGCTGAGCCGGCTCGCGGCCACGGTCCCGCCCGATCGCCTGCGAGAACTGCTGGTCGAAGTGGCGGCCCAGTACGGAATCACCAGTGCGCCGAGCCTCTCCAATCCCAACTTCTTAGCGGCAGTCATCTTCGACCTGAACAGCGCCCGAGGGACGCCCAAGGCCCGCCTCTCCTACCTCTTCCCCAACAAGAATTCGGCGCAGATCATCCTGCGCTTGCAACCGAATCTGAGCGAAGCCGAACGCCACCGGGCGCTGGAAGCGATCAAGGCCATCGTTCGCGATCCAGTCCCGCGCAATGCCTGCAAGTTCAAGGGCAAACCCGAGCGTTGCTTCCAGCTGCACGGCGGCAGTTATGTGATCTCCGGTGTGCCAGTGGTCGTCGACGCGGTGACGCGGGCGCTGAGGAACGCCCTGCTGGTCCTGCTGGGCGTCGCGATCGTCGTCATGGCGCTCGTTCTGCTCGCCGTCTTCCGCTCGCGCTGGCGGCTGCTTCCCCTTGCCGTCGCGCTCGCTGCAGCGTCACTCACCTTCGGCCTCTTCGGCTTGCTCGGTGGCTCGTTGACGATGGCTTCGATTGCGGTGCTGCCGATCCTGATCGGCCTCGCGGTCGACTACGCGATCCAGCTCCAGGCCCGCTACGACGAGGCGATCGCGCTCGGCGCCGCTCCCGGGGCCGACGCCGCTCGATTTGCGGCCGTCGGTGGGGCCCCTGCTATCGCTACGGCGTGCCTCGCCACGGCTGCGGGCTTCCTCGCCCTCCAGCTCTCACCGACCCCGATGGTCCGCGGCTTCGGCTTGCTCTTGGTCGTCGGCATAGCCATCGCATTCGCTCTCGCGTTTGTCGCCGGTTTCGCCGCGCTCAGCTTTCGGCGGGAGGCGGGATCGCCCCGTGCCCCGGCGCTCCCGCCTCCCGTGCAGCGCGTCCTTGCGGTGGCCCAGGCGTACCCCCAGCGGGTGCTCGGCATCGGACTCGCCCTTGCCGTAGTCGGCTGGGGCGTAGGCACGCAGATCGAAACTCAGACCGATATCCGTGAGCTGGCGCCACAGAGCATCGATGCCGTGCGCGAACTGAATGAGCTGCAGGACGTGACCGGTGTCTCCGGTGAGCTCGACGTCAGTGTCACCGCCCCCGATCTCACCGATCCGGCGACGATTCGGTGGATGGCGGGCTTCAAGCAGCGGGTGCTGCAAGCCGGTGGCTTCTCCGGTGCCAACCTCAGCTGCGAGGAGGCGGAAGTCTGTCCGGGGCCGGCGCTGTCTGACTTCGTCACCGGTGGGGGCCTGACGGCGGGCACCGAAGACACGGGTTTGACCCGCAGCGGCATCCGCTCATCCTTGGGCCAGATCCCTACCTACGATCTGCGGCAGGTCGCTACGGTTGATCCGAAAACCGGATTGCCAGCGGGGACGGCGCTGCTCGGCTTCGGCATCCGCGCCCAGTCGCTGGACGACCAGCAGGACCTGATCGATCGGATCCGGGCGGAGATCGGGGAGCCTGGCGCCGCGGGTGGCCCGCCGCCCGGGGTGGAGGTCGAGCTTGCCGGCCTACCGGTGATCGCCGCTTCCGCCGCCTCCGACCTTTCGGATAGTCGCTACCTGCTGACCCTGGCCGGCTTGCTCGCTGTGGCGTTGGTGTTGCTTGCTGTCTACCGCTCGCTGTCGCGCGCTCTGGTGCCGCTGGTGCCGATCGTGATGGCTACCGGGTGGTCGGCGCTGGTGCTCTGGCTGACCCGCATCCCGCTCAACCCGATGTCCGCGGCCCTAGGGGCGCTGACGATTGCGATTGCCACGGAGTTCAGCGTCATCCTCGCCGCTCGCTTCCGCCAAGAGCGTCGCGCGGGCCGCGAGCTCGCTGCTGCGCTGAGCAGCGCGTACACCCGCACCGGTGCCGCGGTGCTGGCCTCCGGGGTGACCGCGATCGCTGGCTTCGCGGTCCTCATCGTCAGCGACGTGAGGATGTTGCGGGAGTTCGGCTTCGTCACCGTGA
>DATNGU010000342.1:0-4595 GCA_035605775.1 Solirubrobacterales bacterium
CGCTGGCCAGACCTAGCGAAATAGACAGCGGTGCCCACCGCGAATACCGCTGCGAGGAGGGCCAGCATCGTCGTCGTGTGGCCAGTGGGCCCAAGCGGATACACCGTGCGGCCGAGGATCGTCCCGCTTGCAACGACGATGTCTCCGAGGTGGTCGAGGTTCCCGGATATGCCGGAGACAGCGCGGTTCGTGTGCGTCGCGTTCCAAAGGCCAGCCGCGCAAACGACGACGAGATCGACCCCCCAGCGGCCGCGGGCGTTGCGCCAGCCAAACCGAAACACGTAAAGGAGACCGGCGGCCGCGATCATCGGCAGGGTTATCTCGTAGGCCAGAATCGACACCAGGTAGAGAACCGCTGCGCAGGCGTGTAACGGCCACGAGCGCCGCACGAGCCCCACCAGCGCGACCCAGAGCCCGCCGAGCGCTAGCGCGATCGCGAAGGTCGACAGGCTTGCCGCCTCCCAGAACCGGGTCGAGTCGAACCAGGGGTAGACAAGAGTGAGTGCCGCGATCAGCCAGGCGTGGTACCAGGGGACGTTGAAGAAGCGAAGGATCCCGTAGAGGAGAGTTGCGACGATCACACCCAGCGCCACGGTCCAGGCCAGCTGCAGTGCCATATCGGCACCAAACACGTAGTACTTCAGGGGTATGTAGAGGATGAGCGCCGGACGGTACGGGAAGAGACCGCTGAAGTAGGAGAGCACGTTGTCAAGCCCCGGCCCCCCCGGCGGATAGAACCTCGCGGCGGCATCGGCCCAATCGTCGGAGTAGAACCCGCCGTCTTGAATATGCGGCAGATAGACCAGAAGAGCGACCGTGGCTAGGCCGAGACCTGCAAGCGCAAGCTCGCCCGGGCCAAGCCGCCTTGCTGTCGTCTCCGGCGCCATCGGCGCGACACGATATCTGGGAGGTTTCTGCGAGACTGGCGAGGTGCCTAGAAGACCATGAGCCGACCGTCGATGCAACAGATTCGCGGCGCAGTTCGCCGTCAGCTCGGCACCGACAAACCCGACGGCGGGGCCTTCGACCCGAGCGAGCTCGTGCGGTTCTCACCGGAGCTTCCCGAGAGCCTGTCGGCGGATGAGCGTGCTCGCCTCAGCGCCGAAGCCGACGAACTGACGCCCTGGCTGCAAGGGCCATTTCTGCTTGGTGGCGATCTAATCGTGGGGGGCACCTGGCGCAACGATCTGCGCTGGACGAACCTCGAGGGCGAGGTGCCCCAGAACCTGAGCGGGCAGCGAGTGCTCGACGTCGGCTCGAACGCCGGCTACGACCCCTTCATGTTCAACCTTCGCGGGCCGGATTACGTGCTCGCCTGTGAGCCCTACGAATTCATCGAGCAGGCACAGTTCCTCGAGTCCGTCTACCGAACCGGGGTCGACCTCCAGAAGATCGGCTGGCAGGACCTCGACCCCGAGCGTCACGGTCGGTTCCAGCTGGTCCACTGCAACGGCGTCCTCTACCACGAGCTCAACCCCGTCCTGCTCCTCAGTCGGCTCTACGAGATGACCGAGCCCGGGGGCACGCTCCTGCTCGGCTCGATGATGCTCGCAGGGGAGGAGCTGGCCGAGCTGGCCCGGTTTGTGCCAGGCGCCTACTACGGCGACGAGACCTGGTGGTGGGTCCCCGGATCCGCCGCCCTCGAGGGAATGATCGAGTCGGTCGGCTTCACCGTGCAGGGGAGCTTTGGCCACGGCGATGGCCCCCCGGGAGAGTTCCCGACGAGCAACGGGTACTTCCGCGCGGTCCGACCGGCCTGAGGCCGGGATCGACACAACCGTGCCGTAGGGTGCACACCCGAGATGGCCAATGTCTCGACCGTTGAAGCCCCGACGAGAGGCGCCGAGGGGTCAGCCGTCGAGCGCGAGTCGTCGCGCTCGACCGACTCCGGCCTCAAGGCGTTCCCCGACATCGCCAAGATCGCCGCGATCGTCGCGGTGGTGACCGTCCATGTTGCGATCCGGCCAAACGAAGGCTTTCACGTGCTTACCGACCTGGCCTGGCTGGGAACTACCGCCGTGGAGACGGCGATGCGGTGGTGCGTGCCGCTGTTCGTCATGGTCAGCGGAATGCTGCTCGTCACCCCGCGCACGGCCGAGCAGGCGCCGGGAGATTTCTACCGGCGGCGCGCGGCGCGCGTGGCGGTCCCGCTGATTGGCTGGACCCTGTTCGCCCGCGTCTTCAACGAGTTGCACGCGGTGCCGGCGAGCCTCGAAGAACACATACAGGCGATCTACGTCGGCGCGCCTTACTACCACCTCTACTTCCTCTTCGTCATTGCCGGTCTCTATCTCGTCACCCCGCTCCTGGCGCGAGCGATATCCGCTCTCTCCGAGCGCCAGCTCGCGATCACCGCGATCTCGGCGCTGACGCTTGGCTTCCTGTGGGGCGGCCTTCCGCCCTGGCTGCCGTCCACCGGAAGCAACGCGTTCAGCCAGTTCGCGCCGTTCGTGGGCTACTTCCTCGCTGGCTGCTGGCTGGTGAGGGTCCAGCTCAACCGGTACGTGGTGCCGGTGAGCGTCGCGGTCTTCGCGGTGCTGCTGGCCGCCTCGACGGTTGGGACCTACTTCTTCGTATCGACGCATGGCCTGGAGCTCGGACGCTATCTCTACGGATACCTGAGCCCACCGGTCATCCTCATGTCGATCTGCGTCTTCCTCGTGCTTCGGGTCCTTGTCGAGCGGCGCGAAGCGCAAGGCCCGATTCGCCATATCCGCGCGCTGCACTTCGTCGGCGAGGCGACGTTCGGGATCTTCCTGATTCACCCGTTCCTCTTCAGCCTCTGGGGGGACCTGCCCCCGGACGTGCCGACGGCAGGAAGCTCGCTCGCTCTCTGGCTGCCGGCGACCGTCGCGGGCCTGCTGGCCGTGTCCTTCGTCTGCACGGTCGTGCTGAAGCAGATCCCATACTTGAGGCGCCTGGTTTAGGTCCCCCCTAGCTGTGCGAATCTGAACCCGGCCTCAGCGACCGGCCGTCTCTCGCCTCACGGGCTCGTTCTCCCGCACCCGGTAGTCGCCCCGGCTGAGGGTGCTCTCCAGCCACACGTAGAGGACGATGAAGAGGTAGCGGCTGCCCATCTCTTTCATCGCCAGCTTCGCCACGCCGGTGGTGCGGTTCGTCCAGTCGGTGGGGATCACCTCGTAGCTGTGGCCGCGGACGATCGCCTTCAGCGGCATCTCGACGGTCAGGTTGAAGTGCTTGGAGAGCAGCGGCTGGATCGTCTCGATCACCTCGCGCCGGTACCCCTTGAAGGCGTTGGTGGTGTCGTTGTAGCGATGGCGGAAGAGGACGCGGATGAACCAGTTGGCGAGGCGGTTGATGGTCAGCTTGAGCCGGGGGTAGTCGTGCACCTTGGCGCCGGGCATGAAGCGCGAGCCGAAGGCGCAGTCCCAGCCCTCCTCCAAGAGGCGGTGGTAGCGGGCGACGTCCTCGGGATCGTCGGAGGCGTCGGCCATCGCGATCACGACCGCGTCCCCCTCGAACAGGTCGAGGCCGGCGCGGATCGCCATCCCGAATCCCTTTTCGTAGTGCGAGGGACGGCAGCGCACCCGCGGGTTGCGCTCGGAGATGGCGGCGACCGCGTCGGCGGTCGAGTCGGTGCTTCCATCGTCGACGACCAAGATCTCGTACTCGATCCCCTCGCGCTCGAGCACGGCGACGATCCCTTCGACCGTGTGGCCGACCGAGCCCTCCTCGTTCTGGGCCGGGATGACGACCGAGAGCTTCACGCTGCCGCCGTCGTCCAGCGCTCGAGGTTCTGCTCGTGCATCTCACCCAGGATGTCCTCGACCCCGTAGCGCAGCTTCCAATCCGGATAGTCGGCTTCGAAGGGCGCCAGATCCGAGATCCACCAGCGGTGGTCGCCGATCCGCGGCTCCTCCCCCATCTCCCAGCTCAGGTCACGGCCGGAGATCCGCTCGCAGATCTCGATCGCCTCCAGCATCGAGCAGTTGCTGGTGCGGCCGCCGCCGATGTTGTAGACGGCGGCCGGGCGGGGCGCCCGGTGGAAAGCGTCGAAGGCGGCAATTAGGTCGGCGCTGTGGATGTTGTCGCGGACCTGCTTGCCGGCGTAGCCGAAGACCGTGTAGGGGGTGCCGGTGACCGTGCACTTCATCAGGTAGGCGAGGAAGCCGTGCAGCTTGGCGCCGGCGTGCTGGGGCCCGGTCAGGCAGCCGCCCCGGAAGCAGACGGTCGGCATCTCGAAGTAGCGCCCGTACTCCTGGACCAGGAGGTCGGCGGCGGCCTTGGAGACGCCGAACAGCGAGTGGGTCGAGGAGTCGATCGACATGCTGGTGTCGATCCCCTTGAAGTAGGGATGGTCCTCCGGCAGCTCCAGCCGTTTCTCCAGGCTCCCCAGCGGCAACTTGTTTGGAGTGTCGCCGTAGACCTTGTTGGTCGAGCAGTGGACGAAGGGCGCGTCCGGGCAGTGCGCCCGCGCCGCCTCGAGCAGGTTGAGGGTGCCGTTGGCGTTGACGCCGAAGTCGGTCTGCGGCTCGCTCGCGGCCCAGTCGTGCGAGGGCTGGGCGGCGGTGTGGACGACGAGCTCGATCTGGCCGGCCTCGCGGAAGATCCGGTCGACGGCGTCGGCGTCGCGG
>DATNGU010000343.1:0-3402 GCA_035605775.1 Solirubrobacterales bacterium
AAGGGCGAGGAAGTGCGGGTCGCGGGCGCGAACGTCGGCGAAATCGAATCGGTCAGCGTGACGTTGCCGGGTGAGGTGGACAGTTACGAGAACGGCAAGCCGCAGGCGGTCCCGGGCAAGGCAGTGATCGCGATGAAGATCGAAGATCCGGGCTTCCAGGACTTCCGCGCCGACGCCGGCTGTCAGATCCGCCCCCAGTCGCTGATCGGCGAGAAGTTCGTCGACTGCCGTCCCACGCTGCCCCGGGCTCCGGGCTCCGAGCCGCCCCCCGCCTTGAAGCAGATCCCCGAAGGAGAGCCTGGCGCCGGCCAGTACCTGCTGCCACTCGAGAACAACAGCACCAGCGTTGATCCCGACCTGATCAACAACATCAACACGCTGCCCTATGCGCAGCGCTTCCGACTGATCCTGAACGAACTGGGCGCCAGCCTCGCCGGCCGCGGCGAGGACATCGAGGAGGTCGTCAAGCGCGCCAACCCGGTGCTGCGCGACGCCGATCGCCTCTTCGCCATCCTCACCGCCCAGCGCGACCGGCTGGCGCAGCTCGCCGCCGACTCCGAGCAGATCCTTGGGCCGCTTTCGCGCGAGCGCACCAGCGTCGCCGGCTTCTTCACCAACGCCGGCGCCGCTGCCCAGGCCAGCGCCGAAAAGGGCGCCGCACTGGAAGCGTCGCTGCGCAAATTCCCCCGCTTCCTGCGTGAGCTGCGCCTAACGATGCGCAGCCTCGAAGGTTTCTCCAATGCCGCCGCCCCGACCTTTTCGTACCTCGGCAAGGCCGCTCCCGCGTTGACCAAGGCAACTCAGGCGCTGACGCCCTTCTCTGCCGCCTCGACCGTCTCCCTCAAGTCACTGGGCGCCACCGGCGAAGTCGCGGGACCGAAGCTTCGTGCCGCCGACCCGATTGTCAGCAAGCTCCGTGACCTCGCCCACAGCGGCGCCAGCCCGACCACCGAACTGGCTGAACTCCTGGTCAGCACGAGGAAAAACGAAGGCTTCGACGGCCTCGTCGACCTGATCTACAACAGCACCGCGGCCAACAACGAATTCGATCAGTACGGGCACTTTGCGCGCAGCCTCACCGCCCTGACTAACTGCATCGACTACGTCAGCGCCCCGACCAGCGGTTGCTCGGCGAACTTCAACGGGCCGGGCTCCAGCGCGGCGGCATCGGCCTCCGATGCACTTGCCCTGTACAGGCGGCTCCAGGAAAAGCTGGGGGGCCAGACGGGTGGAACGTCTGCGGACGCGAGCTCGACCGCCCCGCCGACTCCCGCCCCCCAACCCTCCGCCCCGCCCAGCCTTGGCGAAGGTGAACAGCTCGGCGCAAAGACGACGACGGCCGCTCCCCAGCGGGCCCTCCTCGACTACCTCTTGGGACCATGAGGAATCGCAGCGGCATACAGGGAGTCGCGAGCAGCCCGGTGATCGTCGGCGCGGTCACGGTGCTGGTCGTGATCGTCGCCGTCTTCCTTGCTTACAACGCCAACAACGGCCTGCCCTTTGTCTCCACCTACGACCTCAAGGCTCGCGTTCCAAACGCCAACGCGCTGGTCAAAGGCAACGAGGTGCGGATCGGCGGTTCGCGGGTCGGCGTGGTTAGGGGCGTGAAGCCGATTCAGCTCGGCGACGGTCGCGTCGCGGCGGAACTCGATCTCAAGCTCGACAAGAGCGCTGAACCGATTCCGGCCAACTCGACGATGATCATCCGCCCCAAATCGCCGCTTGGCCTGAAATACCTGCAGATCGTGCCGGGCGATTCCGACCGAGGCCTGAAGGCTGGCGAAACGATCCCAGTCTCTGCCGCCCGACCCGAACCGGTCGATATCGACCAGTTCTTCGACATGTTCGACGAGAAGACGAGAACCGCGATCCAACGAAACAATGCCGGCTTCGGCAACGCCTTCGCCGGTCGCGGCCCGCAGGTCAACGCAGCGCTCGGTGCGCTGCGCAGCCTTGCCGAAAACGGCCAGCCGGTCCTACGCTCGCTGGTCAATCCCAGCACCAACTTTGGCGGCTTCTGGGAAGCGCTGGAGGACCTTTCCGCGACGGTTGTCCCGGTTGCCGAGACGCAGGCGAGCATGTTCGTCGCCCTCGACCGCACTTTTGGCGCCTTCGCTCGGGTTTCGCGTCCGTTCATCCAGGAAACGATCGTCAAAGGGCCGCCCACTCTCGACGCCGTGACCACCGATCTGCCGGCGCTTCGTCCCTTCTTCCGCGACTCCGCCCGCTTCTTTACGGCGTTGAAGCCAGGCGCCCGCGCCCTGGGCGAAACCTCACCGACGATCAACGCCGCGCTGCGCGCCGGCATCCCCGCCCTCAACCGTTCGCCGGCCCTGTATGCGCAGCTGACTCCGACTGCTGAAGCGCTGCTCGCCTTCCAGGGCGACGCCGGCGTCTTCAACGGCCTCGATCTGCTGATCGACACCAACGAACTGCTCGACCCGGCGATCAAGTTCATCAAGCCGGCGCAGACCACCTGCAACTACCTCAGCCTCGTCTTCAGCAACCTCGCCGACGCATTCAGCGAATCGAACGGAAACGGCAACTGGCTCGGCGCGATTGTGTTCGAGCCCCCGAGCGGTCCAAACGCCGAGTCGGCGCCAGCTTCGGCGCCCGCCAATGGCCCTGAAGGCAGGAACCACCTCCACTTCAACCCTTACCCCGATACCGGGGCGCCCGGCCAGAGCAGAGACTGCGAAGCCGGCAACGAGCGCTTCGAGCCCGGCCAGACCGTTATCGGACCCTCGCCCCAGGTTTGGGGCACGACGACGAGAGTGGGCCAGGGCTGATGGGACGCTTGCCGGAGCGCGATACCAGGGCCGGGGCCACCGACAGCCGCTTCAAGTGGCGGCCGAGCAACGGGATGATCGCGGTGATCTTCATCCTCATCTTCACCGTCGGTCCTTACCTGGCGTTCACCAAACACGTGCCCTTCACCGGCTACGGCTACACCGTCAACGCCACCTTCTCCAACGGGGTCAACATCTCGACCAACTCACCGGTGCGGATCGCCGGCGTCGACGTCGGCAAAGTCGTCAAGGTCGGCCGCGACGGTAACAACACCGAGGTCACCTTCACCGTCGCCGGCAAGGGCCGGCCGATCCATGACGACGCCTTCGCCGAGATCCGGCCACGGATCTTCCTCGAGGGAAACTTCTTCATCGACCTTGACCCCGGTAGCCCCAGTGCGCCGGAGATGGACAGCGACGGGACGATCCCGGTCAGCCGCACCTCGACCGCGGTGCAGCTCGACGAGATCTTCACCGCGCTGCAGGCCCCCGTACGGGCCGACCTCAGCCGCCTGCTGGAGAGCTTCGGCACGGCGCTGAACCACAAGCCAACCGCGGCCGAAGACGCTACCCAGCTGCCCGAGGTGAAAGGCAAGACCGGTGCCGAAGGCCT
>DATNGU010000344.1:0-11317 GCA_035605775.1 Solirubrobacterales bacterium
GTGGACCACGTCGGTCTGCTCCTCCGCTGGCTGCAGGAAGCTCTGCTCTGCCACGAATCCTTCCGAGCCGGGCACCACTCCATAGAGTTCCTTGATCCGCTGGGCGAAGAGCTTTGCATGCCCGAGCTCCTCTTCGATGTCCTCGGCGAGTGACTCCTTGATCTCCTGCGCCCGCACGCCATCGAGGTTGACCGAGGCAGAGAGGTAGCTCATCACCGTCTCGATCTCCATCCAGTAAGCCTTGCAGAGCAGCTCGACCACGCCCTGCCTGGCGTCCAGGTTGGCGCTGTCGAAGATGCCCTTGCTGGGGGACGGCGCTGAAGCCTCCATCTTTCCTCCATTTCTCGCTTGCAACCGGCGAACCGGGTGGACGAGATACGCCTACCCGGCGCCGGAGAGGATCAATCGCCGAACGCCGCCCGTGGCACCGTGTCCGGGTCGCCACCGGTCCAGGCGGTGAACCGGTACCAAGAGGGCTTTGCTTCGCGGTGCTCGGTCAGCAGGCCAGCCGAGTCGCAGAACTGGCAGCCGCCCTTGATGTCAGCCCAGGAGAACCACCAGACGCCGCCGATCCGCCAGGAGAGGCGGTGGCTCGCGAGCATCGAGAAGGCTTGGTCCAGCTCGCGCGCCTGCCCCAGGGGGCCGCGCTCCCAGCGCGTTTGGAAGCTGTCCGAGCCCCAGCCGAGCTCGGTCACGTAGAGGGGCGTGTCCGCATCGTGGTGGACCCGCATGACCCGCCGCAGATTGAGGATCTGAGGCCGCATCGCGGCGGCGTCGGCGACGTACGGGTGCAGCGCCACGCCGTCGAAGAACTGCTTCACGTGGCGCGCCCGATAGAGGCGCGAGAGGAAATCGCCAGAGCCGATATTGGGTGGAATCTGCAGCGGTCGCCCAAAAAGGCCGCCGAGAATCACCTTGGCGCCGTCGTCGGCGCGGTGGATGGCGCGCCCGCTGATCCGCAGCAGGCGTGCGTAGCGCTCCGGATCGGAATGGCTGGAGAAGGTGACGATGTTCTCCTCGTTCCAGATCTCCCAGGCGCGGATCGACAGGAAGGGGAGTTCGGGGTTTTCCCACCAGAAGGTGCCGTCCGGGCCGTAGCGCTCCACCGCTCGCCGCAAAAACGAGGCCCAAGCCCTACCTGCCCAGCCATGTCGAACCGGTTCCACATGCGGCTGCCCTGCCACCCAGGGTGGCGTCCCCCAGACGAACGGGAAAACCCGCATCCCGTGTTCTGCGGCAAGTGCAACCGAGCGATCGAAGTCGGACCAGTCCGGCTCTGCGAGAAAGGGACTCTGCCGCTCTACCCCCATCCAGTAGAGCGGCAGGCGCACGCTCTTCAGCCCCGCCTCTTCCATTAGTTCGAAATCCCCCTCGTTGGAGGGGCTCTGGGGCGAGATGCCGACAAAGCTGGGCATCTCTCGGGCGCCAGCGACAGCCGGCAGCGAGAGCATCGCCACAAGCAGGGCAAGGATTGCGAGTTTTCGGTTCACGGCATCGATTGGAAACGCGGGACCGCGCGCAAAGTAGCGGCCCGGCTCCCCTCAACGGTCAACGATAGGGCCGCTGAACGGTCCCCGCCGTGGTCCTCTGAGATAATCGCCGTCTTCGGGGCGTGGCGCAGCCTGGTAGCGCGCACCGTTCGGGACGGTGAGGTCCCCGGTTCGAATCCGGGCGCCCCGATACACCAGCGTCAACCCGCCCGTGGCCCTGGCTACCAGATCGTCAGAGGCCGTGGGCGGTCATGGTCGCGGATGGCCCGATCCTTGGTCACGAGGCCGAAGCCGTGCTCGATTGCGGTGGCGTAGATCAGTCGATCGGCGGGATCGCCTGGGAACGAGGAGGGAAGGGCGGCAGCGGTGTCGGCGATGGCCGGGGTCACGCCGATCGTTCGAAGCTGCGCGGCGAGGCCCTGCAGCCAGGATCGAATCGGAATATTGACGGCGATTCGCTCGTGCTTGGCCAGCCAAGCCAGCTCGTACCAGGAGATCGCCGCCACGACATGTTCATCCGCCTCTTCGAGGGCGTCGCGTGCCGGTTGACTGACCCGTCTAGGCTCGGCCGACCACCAATGGACCACGTGGGTATCCAGCAGAACCGCAGCCACACCTACGAAGCGTTCCAAGTCTCGCCGGTGGAGAACAACTGCTCCTCCTCGACTGCAGTCACTGCCACACCATCGAACGAGCCCTTGAGAGAGCGCGCGCCAGACGCTGGTACGAGACGGGCGACTGGACGGCCATGCCTGGTGATCTCGATCTCCTCGCCGGCCGCAGCATCGTTCAAGAGGCGAAGGATCGTCGCCTTTGCGTCAGTAGCGGTCACTTGTTTGGCCATGCGGTCAGTATAGCGGTCAGATAGCAAACACAAGCGGGCGATTCCGCAAGCCCACCGCCAGGAAAGTGGGCTCGTCAGGCGAAGAAGTTCAGGTTGCGAAGCGTCGAGCTTTCCAATCACCCCGGCACGATGCTCGAGCGGGAGCGGGGACGACTCGAGCGGGAATGGGAACGGCGTGAATGGGAGAACGAGCGCCGGTTCGCGGAGGAGCGGGCACGGGTCGAGCAGCACAACGAAGAGGCTCGCTCGGCCTACGAGGCCGAGCTGGCGCAGCACGGCGAATCCATCGAGCGTCTGCGCGAAGAGCGTGATGCGGTTCGCGCGAAGCGGCGCTGGGGGAAGTGGGTGCGCGGCGGCCTGCGCCTCTCCATGGCCAAGCGAAATGCCCCGCGGCCACCGCTGCCCTTGCCCAAGCCCGCACCTCCGCCGCGGCTTCAGCCGACGTCCACCGGCCAAACGGCGAAGCTCACGGCCGGCATGCAGAGCGAGCAGGACGTCGCCGATTCCCTCTCCGGGGCTCTCGGCGACGAGTGGGTGATGCTGCGTGGCTATCGCAACCGGCGCGGCGAGATCGACCAGTTGCTGCTCGGCCCCGCCGGGCTCATCGCGATCGAGATCAAGTACCGAAACGCGACGGTGTACTGCAGCGATGACAAATGGCGGTTCGAGAAGTACGACCGGTATGGAAATCGGGTCGAGGATGGCTGGATAGAAGATCGGAAGGGTCGCTCCCCGAGCCAGCAGCTGGGCGAGCCCACCGTGCAACTCGAGGAGTTCCTCGCGAGTCGTGGCCAACCCACCACGTTTCGCCGAGTGGTGCTGCTGACCCACCCCAACTCGAAGCTCGGGTCCTTTGAGAGCGAGAGCATGACCGTGGACGTCGCCACGTACGCCGGCTACGTGCTCGAGCTGATCGACGAATCCGACGCCGCGCTCGAGCCCGGGCGCCTAGACGAGATCGAGCGGCTGATCGTCCAAGATCACGCCTACCACGAGAAGCAACCGCCCCGCCGCGGACCGCGTCCCTAGCTCACCGCTTCGATTGCCCGTTCGACCCGTGCCAGGCCTGGGCCGTCCTGGAGGGTGCGCGTGCCGGCGGGCCCGCTGACGATCATCGCCTGCCCGGCGCGGATGCCGAGCTGCGTACCTAAGTCTTCGTAGCCTTCCAGCGTCGTCGCTATCTCCCCGTCGGAGCCTCCCTCGCGATCCAGGTATTCCGCCCATTCGGGCACGTTCATTTCGCCGATCGACCCCGCCAGCGAAGCCATGAACTCGTCGCCGATCCCGAACCGCTCCGCCTCCGCCTGGTTGCGAAAGAAGAGATAGGTGTACTGCCAGCCATAGTCCTGCTGGGCCGCCGCCTCGGCGCCGAAGAAACCCAGCTCGAGTGGATTCTCGGCGACCGAGTAGTGGCGCATCAGCAACTTGACGTCCCCCGGCCGGGCAAAGCCTTCGACCAAGCCGGGGATCGTCGCGAGGAAATCAGCGCGGCAATTCCCGCACTGTAGGTCGCTGAACACCTGGATCGTCACCGGCGCGTCGGCGGAGCCGAGCCGGTCGCCTTCCTGCGGCACCCCGCCGAAGAGCTGTTGGGAGGTGGTGATGCCTTCGACCTGAACCACGTCGCTGCCAGCCTCCTTGGTCGAGATCTCGACCAAGGAGTAGCCAATAGCTGCTAGAGCGAGGGCGAGGGCGAGGATCAGCCAGAGTCGTCCGCGGCGCGGAATCGGGGTTGCGGCAATTTCAGACACCGCTGCATTATCGCGAGCGCGGACTCTCCGCAGGCAGCGACCGAAAACCGGTTGACACGTCCGCCCTCCGGGGTAAATATGGGCATACCCGATTTCAACTACAAGGGAGGTCCGCGTGGCCAATCACCTCACCCCGTCCGAGCTTGCCGAAGAGCTACACATGAAACGGCAGGAGGTGATCGGCAAATGCGTCGAGATGCATATCCCGATCTTCCACGGGCGCATCGATAAGTCGCTCTTCCGGACTTCCCTGCAGAAGGCGTCGCCGCAGAGCGAGAAACATCGCATCTCGGCCGCGTAGCCAGTAACCAGCGGCCCCACTAGACTCCCCGCCGTGGAGGAGCGGGGACCGAAATCGACCACTCTCGCGGACCTGTTGCCGCGTGCTGCACAGCATTACGGCAGCGCTCCGGCGATCCAGTTCAAGGACGGCGCGGAGTGGGTCAAGCGCAGCTTTATCGAGGTCGAGCAGACGGTCCGTCAGTTGGCCCTCGGCCTGGTCGACCTCGGCGTCGCCAAGGGCGACAAGGTCTCGATCCTCGCCAACACCCGACCCGAGTGGACCTATTTCGACTTCGCCGCCCTCTCGATCGGTGCAACGGTCGTCCCGATTTATCAGACCAACTCGCCGGAGGAGTGCCAGTACGTGCTGGAGAATTCCGACGCCAAGGTCGTCGTGGTCGAGGACGACGAACAACTGGAGAAGATTCGTGCGATCCGCGACCAGCTGCCGCTGCTGGAGCAGGTGGTGCGGATGACCGGCTCTAGTGACGATGCGATCTCATTTGACGACCTCGCCAGCCGCGGTGCCGGCCGCGACGCGGCGGAATGGGAGCAGCGCTGGCAGGCAGTCACGCCGGAGGACATTTGCACCTTCATCTACACCTCGGGAACGACCGGTCCGCCGAAGGGCTGCGTGATCTCGCACGGCAATTACCGGGCGATGCTCGACATGGTCAACGAGACCAGCGTGATCGAGGGCGAAGACGTCACCTACCTCTACCTTCCCCTCGCCCACTCCTTCGCCCTGCTGATCCAGCTCGGCAGCTTCGACCTTGGCGCGACGATCGCCTACTGGGAGCGCGATCCGCTGAAGATCATGCCCAACCTGGCCGAACTGAAACCGACCTACTTCCCATCGGTGCCACGGATCTTCGAGAAGATCTACACCCTCGCAACCAGCAGCATGGAAAAAGAGGGTGGCCTGAAAAAGGCGATCTTCGACTGGTCGATCCGGGTCGGGGGCAAGATGCGCGACGCCGAACGGTCCGGCCATAAACCCGGCTTCCTGCTGCGCAAGCAGTACGAGTTCGCCGACAAGAAAGTCCTCTCGAAAATCCGCGGCCTCTTCGGCGGCAGGTTGCGCCTCGCCGTCTCCGGCGCGGCCCCGATCAGCCCGGAGATCCTGCGCTTCTTCGACGCCGCCGGCGTGCTCGTGCTGGAGGGCTGGGGGATGACCGAGACCTCGACCGCGGCGACGATCTCCTCGCCCGAGGACTTCAAGATCGGCACGATCGGCAAACCCTTCCCGGGCTGCCAGATCAAAATCGCCGACGACGGCGAGATCCTGGTCAAGGGGCCCAACGTCTTCCAGGGCTACTACAAGAACGAGGAGGCCACCCGCGAGACGATCGTCGACGGCTGGCTCCACACCGGCGATCTCGGCGCGATCGACGAGGACGGCTTCATCAAGATCACCGGGCGAAAAAAGGACATCATCATCACCGCCGGCGGCAAGAACATCACCCCGGCCAACCTCGAGAACGAAATCAAGCAGCACCCGCTGGTCTCGCAGTCCGTGGTTGTCGGCGACCGGCGGCCCTATCTGGTGGCGCTGGTGACCCTCGATCCGGAAGAAGCCGTCGCCTACGCGAAGGAGCACGGGCTGGCCGAGGACCCCGCCCAGCTGGCCGAGAACCCCGACGTCCGCGCCGCAATCGAGGCGCATTTGGCCAAAGTGAACGAGAAATTCGCCCGGGTCGAGCAGGTCAAGAAGATCGCGATCCTCCCCCACGACCTCTCGCAGGAAAACGGCGAGCTGACCCCGACCCTGAAGGTGAAGCGCGCCGTCGTCGCCGACAAGCACCAGCAGGAGATCGAGCAGCTCTACGCGAGCTAGGGCGGCGCGCCGGCGCGGCCCTCTAAAGCTAGGAGGCTTCGCCGGGTAGCAGCGCCGCAGTGGTCTGCTCGAGAACGCGGCGCCAGGCCGACGCCTGCTCGGGCTCCTCTTCAGAAGCGCGCTCGACCGCACGGCGGACACGGCGCTCGGAGATTTCGAGCCCGTGGCGCTCGGCGATCTCCTTGTAGCGATCGTAGTCCTGGGCGAGGGTTGCAGTGACCGACTCGAAGCCATGGCGGGCGATCCGCAGGCGCCGCGAGTAGTCCATGATCGGCGTCCCGAACATCAGCTCGTCATTGGACTCGGGCTCGACCAAGATGATGTCGACGCCGGGGTACTTCTCCTCCCACACGGCCACCGCCTCGTGCAGCCTCGCGTGGGTGATCAGACGGAAAACCTGGTTGGCGATCGCCGGCAGGCCCATATCGGCGACCCGCCGAACCCGCGTTCCGAAGACGGTCGGGATCATCTGCTCAAAGTCGTTGACATAGGGCACGAGCGGGTTCACCACAATGATGAACTTCGCCCCCTTCTCGACCGCGATATCGACGTTGGTAGTCGACCGAATGCCACCGTCGATCAGCTGGCGGCCTTTTAGATCGACCGGCTTGTAGACGACGGGCAGCGCGGTCGAGCACTCAACCGCCTTCGATATCGGCACGTCGTCCCAGCCCTCCTCACCGAAGACGAGGCGCTCGCAGGTATCGAGGTCGGTCGCGGTCAGGTACAGCTCCTTGTCGAGCAAGCGGAAGTCGTTGATCCGGCCTGAGTCGGCCAGCGCCTGCTCGACGTAGTCTCCAACCCCGGCACCCGAATAGAGCCCATTAGGCAGCGCCTCGGCAAGCCCGACCACGATGTCCATCGCCGAGAAGTCGCCTATCCGCACCAGCCGCCGCAACAGCTCAGTCGTGCGCAACGGCAGCAGCGCGGCTTTCTGCAGGAAGCCGAGGTAGTTGAACTTCAGCACCTTGTCGAGGTCGAGGTCGTCGAGGTCCGAAGGCACCCGGTCGTTGATCACCTGCATCATTTCGTCGGGGGTGACGCCGTTGGCCAGCATCGTGGCGACGAAGGAGCCGGCGCTGGTGCCGACGTAGACGTCGAAGTTGTTGACCGTGCTGTTGACCGCGAGCAGGTCGAGAGCGCGCAGCGCGCCGATCTCGTAGACGCCACCGGTAAAGCCGCCGCCGCCGAGCACCAGGGCGGTCTTCGAGGGGCGTTTACGTCCCCGGCCGCGTTTGCGGCGAGTAGGCGCCTCGATGTCGACGACTTTGCCCATAAACATGGATTATCCCAGGTAGGCCGGGCGAGCAGCCGCGAACGCCGCTACCTTGCTTGGCTCGCGTGTTGCTACTTGGGATGAGACGAGCTTCGATTCTCCTCGCCGCACTTGCCGTCTTGGCGCTGCTGCCGAGCGTGGCCTCGGCCACGAGTAAGACCTGCCAGCAGATGCGGGAACGGCTGGTCTACGGCGGGGGGACGACCAGCGGGCTCCTCGTCGTCGACGGAGAGAGCGGCGAGGTGGTCTGCGCGCGGGCCGCGAAGCAGCCGCGATCGCTGGCCTCGAATACGAAGCTGTTCACGACGTCGGCGGCGCTCTCCCGCTTTGGTCCCGCATACCGCATCGCCACCAACCTGCTCTCCGACGGCAGGATTGGCTTTGACGGCATCCTCCGGGGCAGCCTCTACTTGCAGGGCGCCGGCGACCCAGCCCTCGGGGCGCCGGCCTTCTACGACCGCTACGTCGGCCTCGGCACCAACCTCTTCGCCCTGAAGGCCCAGCTCCGCACCGCCGGGGTCACCGCCGTAACCGGACGGCTCTATGCGGACGACACCGTCTTCGACCGCCTGCGCGGAGTTGCGGACTCCGGCTACGCGACCAGCCCTTACATCGGCCCCCTCTCCGGCCTCTCCTTCGACTCCGGCTACCGCGGCTCGATCGCCGAAGGCTTCTCTTCTGATCCGGCGATGCTCGCCGCTGCGAAGCTTGCTGGGGCACTGCGATCCTCCGGCATCGCGATCCGTACCCAGGTCGCGCGGGGCGTCACGCCGGCCAACGCCGAGCCGATTGCCACCGTGCGCTCGCCGACCATGTCGCAGCTGGTCGAGGCGACCGACGTCTACTCCAACAACTTCTTTGCCGAGACCTTGGCGAAGCTGCTTGGCGCCCACTTCGGCGGCGGCGGGACCACCAGCGCCGGGACCGAGGTGATCGAGCGCTTCGCCCGCGCCCATGATTCTGGAATCCAGGCGGTCGACGGCTCCGGCCTGACCCGTGGCAACCGCGCCTCCCCCGCCCAGGTAGTGGCGCTCCTGCAGGCGATGCGCGAGACGCCGGTGGGTGACGAGTTCATCCAGGACCTGGCGCTGACCGGTCGCGAGGGGACCGTCGCCGACCGCACGGAGGGGACCGCGGCCTTCGGCCGCTGCCGCACCAAGACCGGCACCCTGACCGGCGTCAGCGCCCTCTCCGGCTACTGCTTCAACCGCAGCGGCAAGACGATGATCTTCTCAATCCTGATGGGTAGCGTTGCCGACCTCGGCCTCGCTCACTACGAGCAGGACAGGATCGCCGCTGCGATCGCCTCCTACTGAGAGCCATTTCCAAGCAGTGCATGCAGGCCGGCTTCATCGAGGATCTCGGTCTCGAGTTTCTCGGCCTGGGCCAGCTTCGTGCCCGGGTTGTCGCCAGCGACGACGAAGTCGGTCTTCTTCGAAACCGAGTTGGTGACCTTGCCGCCGGCTGACTTGACCAGCGCCGCCGCCTCCTCGCGGGTCAGCCCCGGCAGGGTGCCGGTTAGGACGACGGTCTTGCCTTCCAGCGGCCCGCCGACGGCGCGCCGTTCCGACTCGTCGGCCTGCAGTCGCAAGCCCTTGAGCTTCAACTTCTCGACCAGCGCCCAGGTCGGCGCGTCGGCCAGTGACTCGGCGATCTGCACCGCCATGATCGGCCCCACTCCCTCGACCTCCTCGATCTGCTCCGGATCCGCTTTGTGCAGCGCATCGATCGAGCCGAAGTGGTCGGCGAGCGCCTCTGCGGTGACGTAGCCGACTCCGGGCAGGCCGAGCGCGTAGAGAACGCGCTTGAAGGGTCGTTGTCGCGAGGCCTCGATCGCCGCCAGCAGGTTGCGGGCGGAGACCTCAGCGAAGCGGTCCATCCCGACCAGCTGCTCCCCTGTCAGATCGTAGATGTCTGCAACGTCGGCGATCAGGCCCTCTTCGAGGAAGCGCATCGCCTGCTTCTCGCCGAAGCCATCGATGTCCATCGCCCCCTTGCTGACGAAGTGCTTGACGTGCTGGAAGGACTGGCCAGGGCAGCCGGTGCGGTTGGGGCAGATCGTGAAGACGGCGCCCTCGGGCTTAATCGTCTCGGCGCCGCAGGCCGGGCACTTCTTCGGCGGCTTCGGTTTGCGCACGCTCTTGTTCTTGCGCGGCAGTTTCGGCGAGACGACCTGCGGGATCACGTCCCCCGCGCGCATCACGACGACTTCGTCGCCGTTGCGCACGTCCTTGCGCGCCAGGTCCTCCTCGTTGTGGAGAGTGGCGGTGCTGACGGTGACGCCGCCGACGTGGACCGGCTCCAGCATCGCGAACGGCACCAGATGGCCGGTGCGGCCGACGTTCCAAACGACGCTGTTCATCCTCGTCGTCGCCGTCGTCGGTGGGAACTTCCAGGCGATCGCCCAACGCGGCTCGCGCCCAACCACACCCAGCTCCCGCCACAGCGCCCGCTCGTCGACCTTGACGACGACGCCGTCGATCTCGTAGTCGAGCGCCTCACGCCGCTCCTCCCACCAGTGGCAGCGCTCGACCACGCCCTCCACCCCGCTGTGGTGGACAGTGTCGGGGTTGACCTTGAAGCCCTGCTCACCGAGCCACTCGACCTCGTCCATGTGGGTGGCGAGGTCGAGGCCGCGAACGGCGCCGATCCCGTAACACCAAGTCGAGAGGGGTCGTTCAGCTGCCAGCGCCGGGTCGAGCTGGCGGATCGAGCCGGCGGCCGAGTTGCGCGGGTTGGCGAACGTTGGTTCTTCAGCTTCGGCGCGGCGTTCGTTGAGTGCTTTGAAGGCGGCGACCGGCAGATAGACCTCGCCACGGACTTCGATCAGCTCCGGCGCGTCGCGGAGCCGCAGCGGAATCGCCCCGATCGTACGCAGGTTCTGGGTCACGTCCTCGCCGACCCGGCCGTCACCGCGGGTGGCGCCGCGCACCAGCACACCATCCTCGTAGGTGAGGGAGATTGCCAGGCCATCGATCTTCGGCTCCGTCGTGTAGCTGAACTCCGAAGCGGTGATATCGAGCCGCTTCAGGTAGTTGGCGAGCCGGTTCTCCCAGGCCCGTAACTCCTCCTCGTTGCGGGCGTTGCCGAGCGAGAGCATCTGCTCGACGTGCTCGACCTGCTGGAAGCGCTCCAGCGGCGGCGCCCCCACGCGCTGGGTGGGAGAGTCGGCGGTGCGCAGGTCCGGGTAGTCAGCCTCGATTGCCCGCAGCTCGTCGAGCAACGCATCGTATTCATCGTCGCCGATCTCGGGTTCGTCGAGGATGTAGTAGAGCCTGTTGTGGCGCTCCAGCTCCTGCCGCAGCTCGGCAGCCCGCTGTGCGGCGGCGTCGCTCACGCCGCTGGGGCGCTAGCCGCGAGCATCTCCTCGAACCGCCATCCACGCAGCCGCTCCAGACCACCGTGGTCGGTGAGGTCGAAGTGGATCGGCGTCACCGCGATCCGCCCCTGCGCGATCGCCGTCAGATCGGTGCCCTCCAGCTCCTCGAAGCCGGGCTGCCAACCGTAGATCTCGTAGTGGCGCCGGCCGTTCTCGTCCTCGGAGACCAGCTTCAGCTCATCGTTGTAGAGGCGTTTGCCGAGCTTCGTCACCTCGATGCCGGTCGGCTCACCAGCCGGGCAGTTGACGTTGATCAGCGTCTCCGATGGCATCGGCTCGGCGATCAAGGTGCCGACGAGCTGGGCCGCAAACGCCGCCGCCACCGAGAAGTCGAAGCGACCGCTCACATAGCCCATGCCGCCACCCGAGGACTGCTGCGAGATCGCCACCGCCGGGATGCCAAGAATGATCCCCTCGAAGGCGGCCGCGACCGTGCCCGAGTAGGTGATGTCGTCGCC
>DATNGU010000345.1:0-4075 GCA_035605775.1 Solirubrobacterales bacterium
TGCCGGCGGCGATCGCTTCCCACTCCCCCTACGTCGAGGTGCTGAAGGAAGAGGTCCTGGCGCTGCTTGCGCCGATCTCCCCGCGTTCGGGAGAGATCCCCTTCTACTCCACCGTCACCGGTGGCGTGCTCGACACCGCGAAGCTCGACGCCGGCTACTGGTATCGCAACCTGCGCGAGCCGGTGCAATTCGAGCAGGTCACGCGTGGCCTGCTCGCCGACGGTCACCGGGTGCTGATCGAGATCAGCCCCCATCCCGTCTTTGCCCTCGCGGTGCGCGAGACGATCGAGGAGGCGCTTCCCGGCTCCGAGCAGGCCACGGTGCTCGGCACCCTGCGCCGTGAAGAGGGCGGGTCGGAGCGTTTCTCCCTCTCCCTGGCAGAGGCTCACGCCGCAGGCGCCAAGCTCGACTGGGAGGCTTTCTTCGAAGGCAGCGGCGCAAAGCGCGTCGCCCTGCCCACCTACGCCTTTCAGAGAAAGCGCTTCTGGCTCTCCGCCGTTGCTGGCTCCGGCGACCCCAGCGCAATCGGCCAAAGCGATGCCGGGCATCCGCTGCTGGGCGCCGCTGTGGAGCTCGCCGGCGGGGAGGGCGACGGCTTGCTCTTCACCGGCCGCCTCTCGCTCGCCAGCCACCCCTGGCTGGCCGACCATGCCCTCGCCGGCACCGTCCTTCTGCCCGGCACCGCCTTCGTCGAGCTGGCGCTCCGCGCCGGCGAGCAGGTTGAAGCCCAGACCCTGGAGGAGCTCGCCCTGCAGGCACCGCTGATCCTGCCGCAGCAGGGAGCAGTGGCGTTGCAGGTCTCGGTCGGGGGGCCGGACGAGGAGGGCCGCCGCGAGGTCTCGATCCACTCGCGCCCCGACGGAGGGGAAGAGGGGTGGTCCTGCCACGCACAGGGCCTGCTCTCGCCGCAAGCCACCGCAGCGGTTGCCTCACTCGAGGCCTGGCCTCCGAAGGGAGCCGAGCCGCTGGAGGTCGATTACCTCTACGACCGCCTCGCCGAGGCGGGCTTCGAGTACGGCCCCGCCTTCCAGGGGCTGACGGCCGCTTGGCGAGACGCAGAGGCGATCTACGCCGAGATCTCCCTATCCGAGGAGCAGGCGAGCGATGCCCGGCGCTTCGGCATCCACCCGGCGCTGCTGGACTCGGCCCTGCACACCGCCTTCCTGGGCTCCGGCCCAGAGGGGGCGCGGGACAGGCCCCTCGGGCTCCCCTTTGCCTGGAGCGATGTCTCCCTGCACGCAACCGGCGCCACGGAGCTGCGGGTGCGGGTCGAGGTCAAGGGTGAGGACGGGATGTCACTCGTGGCAGCCGACCAGGGCGGGGCCGTCGTCGCCGAGGTCGGCTCGTTGCGTCTGCGCCCGCTCGACGCCGCCCAGCTGCAGGGCGCTGGGAGCCGTCAGGACGGCTTGCTGGGGCTGCGATGGCAGCATGTTCCCCTCGCCGAGGCGGCTGCTTCGGAGGGCGTCGAGGCCCCCGAGGTCGTGCACGTCGAGCCCCTCCTGGATCCCGCCGCGGCGCTCCCAGATGCCGCCCGCGCAAGCACTGGGGCCGTCCTGGAGCTGATCCAGGGCTGGCTGCGTCGGGAGCCGCTCCCCGACTCGCGCTTGGTCCTCGTAACCCGGGGCGCCGTTGCCGCCAAGGAGGGTGAGTCACCCGACCTCGCGGTGGCCCCGGTCTGGGGTCTGCTGCGCTCCGCCCAGTCCGAGCACCCAGGCCGCTTCACCCTGATCGACACCGACGGCAGCGAGGCCTCCATGGAGGCCCTGCCCGCTCTCGACATCGAGGAGGAGCCACAGATCGCCCTGCGCGAGGGCGCTGCGCTGGTGCCGCGGGCGATCCCGATGCCGGCTCGATCCGATGGGGAGGAGGAGGCGGCTCCGAGCTTCGACCCGGACTCCACCGTCCTCGTCACCGGCGCCACCGGCGCCCTCGGCGGCGTTGTCGCCCGTCACCTGGCGGCAGAGCACGGCGCCCGCCATCTGCTGTTGATCAGCCGCAGCGGCGAGGAGGCCGAGGGCGCGGCGGAGCTGCGGGCAGCGCTGGAGGAGCTGGGGGCCGAGGTGCGGATCGAGGCCTGCGACGCCTCCAGTCGCGAGCAGCTCTCGGCGGCGATCGACTCGATCTCCAAAGAGCACCCCCTGGGCGCCATCGTCCACTCCGCCGGGACGCTCGACGACGGCACGATCGAAACACTCGGCCCCGAGCAGATCGGGCACGTTTTCGCCCCCAAGGCCGACGCCGCCCACCACCTGCACGAGCTCAGCGCCGGGATGGACCTCTCGGCCTTCGTCATGTTCTCCTCGCTCGCCGGCGCGATCGGCAACCCCGGCCAGGGCAACTACGCGGCCGCCAACGTCTTTCTCGACGCCCTCGCGGCCCGTCGCCGTGCCGAGGGGCTCCCCGCCACCTCGATCGCTTGGGGTCTCTGGGCGGAGACATCCAAAGTCGATGCCGCCGACATGGCACGGATGCAGCGCGGGGGCATCGCGGCGTTGTCGAACGAGCAGGGCCTGGCGCTCTTCGACGCAGCTCTTGCGGCTGAGGCACCTCTGACCCTCGCGGCCCCCTTCGATCGCGCCGCGCTTGGGGCGATGGCCTCCGTCGGCATGTTGCCGCCGCTCCTCAGCGGGCTGGTCCGCGTGCCAAAGCGGCGGCGCTCGGCCGCTGCGGGCTCGGTCGCCGCCAAGCTCGCGACCCTGCCTGAGGCGGAGCGAGCGGACTTCGTCCTGGAGCTGGTCCGGGGCGAAACCGCCGCGGTGCTGGGACACGCCTCCGCCGCGGAGGTCGAGCCCGAGAAGGCCTTCAAGGACCTCGGCTTCGACTCGCTCGCCGCGGTCGAACTGCGTAACCGGCTCGGCGTCGTCACCGGCCTGCGATTGCCCGCGACGCTCGTCTTCGATTACCCCTCGGCGGCTGCCCTGGCCGGCTATCTGGCGGGAGAGCTCTCGGCGGGGATCGGCGCAGCAGCGGGGGCGACGTCAGCCGATGACCCGTTCGTTCAGCCGGGTAAACAGGGGAACGGGGGTTTCAGCGCTGAGCTCAAGCCCCTGATACAGCGAGCCCAGGGCGAGGCAAGGCCCGATGAGCTGCTCCGCCTTCTGACTGCCTTCGGCTCCCTCCGCCCGAGCTTCGAGGAGCGGTTGGACGTCGATGCGGCGCCGAAGCCGGTGCGCCTGTCGGAAGGCTCCGCGGGTATCCCGATGTTCTGCTTTGCCACGGCCGCCTTTACGTCAGGCGTGCACGAGTACACGGCGTTCGCTGAGGAGTTCCAGGGCATGCGGGAGGTCACGGCCCTGCCGCAGAGCGGCTTCGGCCCAGGCGAGTTGGTCCCGGCAACTCTCGGGGCGGCGGTCGAGACCCATGCCGAGACGGTCAGGCGGCTGGCCGGAGACCGCCGGTTCGTGCTCGTCGGGCATTCCACGGGCGGGCTGTTCGCGCACTCGGTCGCCCAGCGCCTCGACGAGATGGGAATTCCCCCCGCAGCCGTCGTGGCGCTCGACAGCTACCGAGCGGATCAGCCCGAGCAAGACGACGTCCTGGGTCCCATCCTGAAAGCGCTGCAGAGCCTGGGCGGCGAGGATGAGGTCATGAGCACGACCCGGATGACGGCGATGGGGGTATACGGGCGGCTGCTCTTCGAATGGAAGTTGAGGGACGCGGCCTCACCCACCTTGCTGGTCCGGGCCGGCGACCCGGTACCCGGGGTGGCCCCGGATGCCAACTGGCAGTGCTCATGGGGCCTCGACGACGAGGTCGACGTCCCCGGCAACCACGTCACCTTGATGCAGCCGGAGCACGTGGGCACCACGGCGCGGGCAGTCGAAGCGTGGTTGACCGAGACGGTCGATGACGGAACCACCGACGCGGTTGCCTTGGCGGGCCGCTGAGGAAAGGAGGGACATGCACACGGTCACACCGAGTCGGGAAGAAGGGTCGAGATGGTCTTGAAGACACGCCGCTGGGGGCCGGAGGGCCCGAACCACGTCGTCTGCGTCCACGGCGTCGCCCAGCATGGAGGTGTGTTCGCGGAGCTGGGCGAGCGGCTCGCCGCCGCCGGCCACTCGGTGACAGCCGT
>DATNGU010000346.1:0-7008 GCA_035605775.1 Solirubrobacterales bacterium
GACATCGGCAAGTCGCTGGTCAACACGATCCTCACCAACAACGGCTACACCGTGGTCGACCTCGGCAAGCAGGTCCCGGTCGAGACGATCATCGAGGCCGCGGTCGAGAACGAGGCCGACGCGATCGGCCTCTCCGCTCTGCTCGTCTCGACCTCGAAGCAGATGCCGATCTGCGTGCAGGAGCTGCACCAGCGCGGGCTCGAGTTCCCGGTGCTGATCGGCGGCGCGGCGATCAACCGTGACTTCGGCCGGCGCACCCTCTACCCGCACGGCAAAGAGTCCGACGACGTCTACGAGCCGGGGGTCTTCTACTGCAAGGACGCCTTCCAGGGGCTCGACACGATGGACGCGCTGATCGACGCGGAGGCGCGGGAGGCGCTGGTCGAGCGGATCCACGCCGAGGCCAAGCAGCTGCGCGAGAAGCCCGTCGTCGTCGATGACTCGCCGCCGACCAGCGACGCCAGCGTGCGTTCCGCGGCAGTCACCGACAACCCGATTCCCGAGCCCCCGTTCGTGGGCGTGCGCGAGGTCGACATCGACCTCGACGAGGTCTACCCCTACCTCGATCGCCACGTGCTCTTCAAGCTGCACTGGGGCGGCAAAGGCGTCAAGGGCGAGGCCTGGCGCGAACTGGTCGAGGGCAATGGGGAGGAGGAGGGCTTCGCGCCGAAGCTGGAGCGGATGTGGCGCGAACAGGACTACCTCCATCCACGTGCTCGGCTCGGCTACTTCCCCTGCAATGCGGAGGGCAACGAGCTGATCGTCTTCGATCCGGAGGACCCAGAGCGTGAGCTGGAGCGCCTCGTCTTCCCGCGCCAGCCCAAGCACGACCGCATTTGCCTCGCCGACTTCTATCGGCCGCTGGAGAGCGGCGAACGGGACCTGGTGGCGCTGCAAGGCGTCACCGTCGGGCCCGAGGTGACCGAGCTGATCGAGCGGCTGGAGAGCGAAGGCGAGTTCGCCGAACAGCTCTTCGTCCACGGACTCGGCGTGCAGGCCGCCGAGGGCTTGGCCGAGTGGCTGCACGCGAAGGTGCGCCGTGAACTAGGCATCGACCTCGATCAGGGCCGCCGCTACTCCTGGGGCTACCCGGCTTGCCCGGACCAGTCAGAGCACGAGAAGGTCTGGCGCCTGCTCGGCCTGGAGGAGATCGGCATGTCCCTCTCCGGCGGTTACGCCGTGACGCCCGAGCAGTCGACGGTAGCGATAGTCGCCCACCACCCCCAGGCCGTCTACTTCGGGATGAAGTCCGGCTTCATCCCGAAGCAAAAAGCCCCCGACGAACTAATAGCCGGCACCGAGCGAGGCGGCGAGCTACCCCCCGAGCGCGAGCCCGTCAGCTAGCTGCGAGTTCCGGGGGAAGGACTCGAACCCTCGCTTCCTGGACCAAAACCAGACGTGCTAGCCGACTACACCACCCCGGATCGGCCCTCGACATTAGCGCCAAGCCCAACAACTGACGCCTTTTGGACCCCATAGGGTCATTAACGCGTCAGTTGTTGTGATCGTGTCCGGGCTCGAGCTTAGGGTCGTTCCATGGAGATGAGCGGAGTGCCGCTGGACCCTGACGTGCGTGACGGGCTGCGGCGCAGCTGGAAGGCACTTATGACCGTTGGCGTGTTGGCGATCTTCGTCGGCTGCGTGGCGATCGTCGTGCCCGCGGTGGCCTCTGTCGGGACCGCGATCTTCATCGGCTGGATCTTGGTCATCGCCGGGGCATTCCTTGTCGCCGGGGCGTTCACTGCCCACTCGATCGGAAGCGTCATCCTGCGGCTGCTCTGGGCCTTTCTGACGGTCATCGTCGGCCTCTGGCTGATCGTCGAACCGCACAACGGCACCCTGACCCTGACCCTGGTGCTCGGCATCTACTTCCTCTTCATGGGGATCACGCGGATCGGCGTCGCGTTTGCCGCCCGTGGCCAGCAGGGCGCTGGCCTGGTCGGTCTTAGCGGCTTTGCGGGCTTGCTGATCGGGATCCTCGTCTTGGCTAAGTTCCCCAGCTCGGCCGACTGGGCGATCGGCCTGCTCGTAGGCATAGACCTGATTTTCGCCGGCTGGGCTCTAGTTTCTGTGGCTCTAGTCGGAAAAGACCTTTCCAGAAGCTGACGACTCGTCGAGTTCACCTGTTCTCCCGCTGAGTCAGGGAGAGGATGGGGTATCCCGGAGAGCGCGGCGTTAGTTTTAGCCCCACAGACTCAGTGAGTGTCGGCAAACGCTGGTGGCGAAAACCCAGCAAACGGAGGGATGCCCCATCCTCTCCCTCTCGCACTACGATCTAGCGGTGAGCTCCCCCCTAGTGCTCGTCATGGCGGCGGGCGAGGGCACCCGCATGCGCTCCTCGCTGCCGAAGATGCTCCATCCTGTCTGCGGGCGGCCGCTGGTCGCCTGGCCGATCCTCGCCGCGCGCGAGGCCGGTGCCGGTCGCGTCGCGACGATCATCTCGCCCGGAATCGACATCTCGGCCGGCTTGCCAGAGGGAGTCGAGACCGTCGTCCAGCCACAGCCCGACGGCACCGGCGGCGCCGTGCGCGCCGCGGCGCCGCTGATCGAACAGGCCGAGACCGTGCTCGTCCTTTCTGGCGACCATCCGCTGATCTCAGCGGGGATCATCTCCAGCTTTCTCGATGCCCACGCCTCCTCGGGTGCCGCGGCGACGATGATGACGATCGAGCTCGACGATCCGGGGAGCTACGGCCGCGTTGTACGCGACGCCGGCGGTGAGATCGAGCGTGTGGTCGAGGCGAAAGCCGACGGCGATGCCAGCGCCGAGGAGCTAGCCGTCCGCGAGATCAACGCCGGGACCTACGCCTTCGATGCCGGCCCGCTTGCCACGGCCTTGACCGGGCTGTCAAACGACAATGCGCAGGCCGAGTACTACTTGACCGATATCTTCAAAGCCCTGCGCGACGCCGGTCACTCGGTCGGTGGTCATCTCGCCGACGACTTCGCGGTAACGATGGGCGTCAACAACAGGGCAGAGCTGGCTGCGGCGGAGGCCGAGGCGCGCCGCCGCATCCTCGAGGCCCACATGCTGGCCGGCGTCACCGTCGTCGACCCCGGCACGACTTGGATCGACGCCGACGTGGAGATCGCCGCCGACGCCCGGATTGAGCCCGGCACGAGCCTTCGCGGTGCCACCTCGGTTGGCTCCAGCTCGGTCGTCGGCCCGTTGAGCACGCTGATCGACACCCGGCTCGGCGAGAACGTCACCGTGCCGCATTCCTATCTGGTCGAGTGCGATGTGCTCGACGGCTGCAGCGTCGGCCCCTTCGCCTACCTGCGCCCCGGCGCCCACCTCGAGGCTGGCGCCAAGGCCGGCACCTTCGTCGAGATCAAGAACTCGCGGATCGGCGAGGGCGCCAAGGTTCCGCATCTGGCCTATGTCGGCGACGCCGAGGTAGGCGCCGGCACCAATCTCGGCGCCGGCACGATCACCGCCAACTACGACGGATTCCGCAAGCACCGGACGGTGATCGGCAAGGACGTGCGGATCGGCGTTGACACGATGCTGATCGCCCCTGTACAAGTCGGGGACGCCGCCTACACTGGCGCCGGCGCGGTGATTAAGAAGGACGTGCCCGAGGGGGCACTTGCGGTGAGCGAGAACGAACAGAGGAACATCAAGGGCTACGCGGAGAGCAAGGCCGCGAAGGCCCGTGAGGAGGATTCGTGAGCACCATCGAGCAACGTCCCGAGGCGGCTCCCACCGCCATCCCGCACGACTACTCGAAGCGGATGATGGTGTTCGGCGGCCGCAGCTCGATGGGGTTGGCGGCCAAGGTCGCCGGCAAGCTCGACCTCGATCTCGGCCAGGTAACCCTGAAGACCTTCGCCAACGGCGAGGTCTACTGCCGCTACGAGGAGTCGATCCGCGGCGCCGACGTCTTTCTCGTCCAGTCGACCTGTGCCAACGAGCAGAGCGAAATGACGCCAAACGACGCCCTGGTCGAGCTGCTGACGATGATCGACGCGGCGCAGGGCGCCTCCGCCCACCGCATCATCGCCGTCCTGCCCTGGTACGGCTACGCACGCCAGGACAAGAAGTCGGCCCCGCGCGAGCCGATTTCCGCCCGCATCATGGCCAAGTGCCTGGAGGCTGTCGGCACCGACCGGGTCCTGACCATGGACCTGCACGCCGGGCAGGTCCAGGGCTTCTTCCACATACCGGTCGACCACATGACTGCGATGCCGATGCTGACCCAGTGGTTTGCCGACCAGAGGCTTAGCGAGGAGCTGGTGATCGTCTCCCCCGACGCCGGCCGGGTCAAGACCGCGCGCAACTTCGCCCGTCGCATCGGCACCCACTGGGCGGTGATGGAGAAGGAGCGCCCGGCCCAGCAGGTGGCCGAGATCGGCTACGTGGTCGGCGACGTCAAGGGCAAGACGGCGGTCCTGGTCGACGACATGATCGACACCGCGGGGACGCTCTGCGCCGCCGCCCAGACGGTGCTCGACGAGGGCGCCGCCCGGGTGATCGCCTGCGCCACCCACGGTGTCTTCTCCGGCCCGGCGTTTGAGCGGCTTGCCTACGAGAACTCGAAGATCGAGCGGATCGTCGTCACCGACACGATCCCGTTGCGCCCCGGCGCCCCGGACAACATCACGGTGCTCTCGACCGCTGGCACCTTCGCCGACTCGATTCGCCGCATCTTCACCGACGACTCCGTCTCGGAGATTTTCGCCGGCGAGAACCAGCTCTTCTAGCGCCCTGGCCACCGGGGGATCCAGCAAGTTGCGCCTGGTCGGCCACAAGGGCGCCGACCTGATTGCGCCCGGCAACACGCCAGAGAGCTTCGCCGCCGCGGTCGAGGCGGGCGTCGACACGATCGAGCTCGACGTGCTCTGGACCCGTGACGGGCACCCACGCCTGCCGGCCGCGGAGCGCACTCCGCTGGTCGTCGCCCATGACTGGCACGACGCGGAGCGGCGCACTCCGCTGACGCTGGGGCAGGCGCTCGACGCCTTCCTGCAGCCGCCGCTGGACGGGGTCGAGGTCGACCTCGACATCAAGCTGCCCGGGCGGGAGGAGGAGGTCGTCGCGGCCGTGCGCGACCGCGATCTACTCAGTCGAGCGATGGTCTCGACGATGGAGCTCTCGACCCTGGCCCGGATTCGCGAGCTGGAGCCGGGGCTGCGACGCGGCTGGACGTATCCCAAGGTGACCAAGGACTGGAACTCGAAGCGCTGGGCAAAGCTGCCGATGCCCGCCGTCCTGGCTTGGATGCGCCAGCGCCTACCCGGGCTGGCCGCCCGCGAGCTGCCGCGGATGGAAGTGGAGGCGATGTGGGTCTACCACCCGCTCGTCAGCCCCCGCCTCGCCCGTATCACCAAGTTGGCCGGGGTCGAGCTGATCGCCTGGACGGTCGACGACCCCCGCCGCATGGACAAGCTCATAGCCGCCGGCGTCGACGGCATCTGCTCCAACGACCCCCGCCTCTTCGCGCGCATCGGAGATTGATCCCACTGGACGTGGTCGATGTCGGATGTGCCGAGTTAGACCGTGCCCGGCGTCGCCGTCGGCGGTGCGTTGCGACCGTGTTTTCTCTTCACAGCTGACTCCATCTCCTCGGGCGTGAATCCGCCCAGGGCCTCGCCCTCGAGCGCGTAGCGGTAGAGGGCAACGCCGAAGATGCCGCTCAGAGCGCTGCTGATCAGCGCCGAGATCGCGAAGCCGATCACGCCGATGACCACGAGCAGCGCCCCGAAGAAGCTCGCCGAGGCCCAGACCAGCACGCCCGCCACGACCAGCAGGATGCTAGGCAGGATGCCGAAGAGGAAGACGGCGCCGCCGATCGCGATGTTGCCGGTCACCTGCTGGCCCCAGCGCGATTTGAACAGGCTGGCCGAGCGTTTCAGCGTCTCGATCGGACCAGTGCCCTCAAAGGCGATCACGGGCGCAGCGAGGAAGGTGATCAGCGACCAGCCGACCGCGAGCAGGCGGCTGACGACCTGACCGATGGCGCCCTGGTTCTCGAGCGCGCTCAGGATCAACCCGACGACGGTCGAGATCGCCGCCCAACCGGCAACCTGAGAGAAGCGGCTGCGCGCCACGGCGAGCCCGTCGCCGACCGTCGCCTCGCGACCGTGAAAGATCATGTCGGCCGTCGCCGCGAGACCGACGCTGAAGTAGAAGCCGATCAGCGCCAGCAAGTAGAAGCCGATCACCGCCAGCGGTCCGCCGAACCAGACCTTGCCGTCATCGATCAAGTAGAGGCCGGGCCCGACCACGATCACAGCGCAGACGATCGTCGCCGCGGCGCCGTAGAGCGGGAAGCGGATGAGCTCGCGGTGCTCGCGCAGGACGCCCCAGCTTTTCTTCGTCAACGCCCAGCCGCGCCGGATCCTGCTCATCTCGTCTCTCCTTCAAGTGACCGCTCGACAAGCGGGGTTTGCATGACGCCTCTTCCCTCGAAGTACTCCCACTCCTGCTCGCCCAGCTCGGTTGCAGGTGGATCTGCATAGATCCACTCGCGCATGATCCGGTGCCAGTTGCGCTTGGCGCGTAGCTGGCCGAGCACGGCGACGACGCCGATTTCCATCCGCCGCCCCATCAGCTCGTCGGCCGGCATCGACTCGCGCCGCATCAGGTCGTAGTACTCGGAGCGGGGGTCGTTGGTCGACTCGATGATCTTCATCACCCGCTGCGGGCTGATCTCGATCTCGCGGTCCTCCACGAACCAGCCGCTGACAGCCATCATGTGTTCCATCAGTCGTTCGGCGTCGAGCTTCGAGGGGTTCTTGATGAAGCCAAGCTCGTGCAGAGCGCTGCGGAAGCGCTCTGGGTCGTTGTGGAAGGCGGCGTCGATCACCCGCTGCTCGAGCACGATCTGCGCGTGGTCGAGCTTCTTGGTCATGCCGAAGTCGAGGAAGGCGACGCGGCCGTCCTCCATCAGGATGTAGTTGCCGGGATGGGGATCGGCGTTGAAGTGACGCAGGTGGTAGATCGAGCCGAAGCTGCCGCGGAAGACGATCTCTCCGAAGCGGCTGCGGTCCTCGGCGGGAAGCTGC
>DATNGU010000347.1:0-2893 GCA_035605775.1 Solirubrobacterales bacterium
GTACTGCCCCGCCGCGACGCCGCTCTTATAGATGAGCAAACCGGTCAGCGCGACGACGGTGGCGAGGAGCGCGTGGGTCACCCAGATCGGGACGCGACGAGCGAGGACGAAGCAGAGCAGCCCACCGCCGAACATCGCCGCGGCGATCGCAATTAGGGCATCGAGGTCGGCCACTTCGGGATGGGGCAGCGCCAGCGACAGCGCCACCAGCCCCGCCCCCGCGACCATCAGCCCACCAAGTGCTCGCGCCTCCGAGCCCGGTCGCCGTAGCGCCTCCTTGCCGTTCGTCTTCCGTCGCATGCCTATCCACCATCGGCGGGGGGCCGGCCGTCTTTAGCCGTGCACGCCCTGGCAAACGAGACAGGGTCAGGTTTTTGGCCGCCGCCGCAGCAGCGCCACCATGTCCCCGACCGGACCAATGTGGCCGAGCTTCTCCGGGTTGACGACGGAGTTGACGCCGACGATCGCCTCGCCTCCCAGGTCGAGGGAGATCACGGCGATCGTCGCTCCTCCCTCGTCGAACAGAACCGCCCCCGGCTGACCGTTGACGTCAACCCGGCGCAGGCCACCGCCGCTGCCCGCTCCCTGCCGACCCCAGTTGACGAGCACCCGCGCGACCCGGTTGGCTCCCTGCAGCGATCGCGCCAACGCCGGCACCTTGCCGCCCCCGTCGCCGCGCAGAACGACGTCGCGTGAGAGCAGCGCCTCCAGCGCCTCCAGATCGCCGCGTTCGGCCGCGGCGAAAAAGCTGTTCCCTAGCTCCTCGCGCCGCTGCGGCGAGCCCTCGAAACGGGGGCGACGCTCCTCGACGTGGCGGCGCGCCCGCACGGCGAGCTGGCGCGAGTTGTCCTCGCTCTTGCCGATTACCGCGGCAACTTCGCCGTAGCCGTAGTCGAAGACGTCGTGCAGAACCAGCACCGCCCGCTCCTCCGGGGTCAGGCTCTCGAGCAGGACGAGAAAAGCAACCGAGAGCGACTCGGCCATCTCGACCTGGTGAGCGGGATCCTCGGCCGGCTCGGAGACCAGCGGCTCCGGCAGCCACTCGCCGACGTAAGTCTCGCGGCGCGCCCGGGCCGAGCGCAGCTCGTCGATCGCCAGCCGGGTCGCCACGGTGGCGACGTAGGCACGTGGCGACTCGATCCGCTCGCCCCGCTCCAAGGCCGCATGCAAGCGCAGCAGCGCCTCCTGCACCACGTCCTCAGCCTCACCAACGCTGCCCAGCATCCGGTAGGCAACGGCGAAGGCGCCGGGACGCAGCTGCTCGAGCAGTTGCTCGTGATCGTCGCTCACCCGGCAACCATCCCGACCCCGTCGCGCCAGCTCGGGTGGCGCGGCTGCCATCCCAGCTCCCGTTTCGCTTTCGCGTTCGACGCGCCCCTCACCTCCGTCATCATGACTGCCACCGCCTCTCCGGCAAGCAGCCGGCCGACCCAGCGGGGAACACGGCGAGGCGGCTTCGCGCCCAGCGTGCTTGCGACCGCCGGCAGCCACTCCCGCACCGGTGCCGGCTCGTCGTCGACGATGTTGTAGACGCCACGGTGGCCGTGCTCGAGAGCGGCAACGGTGGCGTCGGCGGCGTCTTCGATGTGGACGAACGACCAGACGCCGCCGCCGTCGCCGACGACCGGAAACTTGCGGCGGCGGATCATCTCGGCGTGCTCGCCGTCGGCCGCGAGCGAGGTGCCGGGTCCGTAGAAGCCGCCGTAGCGGAGAGCGATGCCGACCGTCCACTCGGCGCCGGTGACCGCGGTCTCGAGGTGGCGGATCGCCTCCAGCGTCCGCCGCATCGCCTCGACCGGCGCCGGGTCGAGCGGGTCGTCCTCGGTCTTCACCGGCCCGCCGCGGCGGGCGAAGGGCCAGCCGGCGTAGCTCTGGGCGATGAAACGCCGCACGCCGACCGCGCGCCCGGCCGAGAGCAGGTGGTCGGTCGCCTCGGTCCGCAGGCGGTTGGTGAGGGCGAAGTCGCGGTCGAAGTGGCGCAGGTCGAGCGAGCCCGAGAGCGCCGTCAGCTGGTGCACGATCGCCTCGGGCTCCGCCTCGGCGACCGCTCGCGCGACCTGCTCGGGGTCGAGCGCGTCGGCGATCGCCGGGACCGCGCCGAGGGCGCGCACCGCCTCGACCTTGCCGACGCTGCGGGTCATCCCCACCACCTCGTGCCCCGCCGCCGCCAAGCGCGGCAGCAGCTGCTTGCCCATCGCTCCCGAGGCTCCTGCGACCAAGACCTTCATGACTTCCTCCTCTCGTCGTTTGAAGAGGAGACGAGACAGCCACGGTCACTGTGACAGCTGGCGGCCGCACAGCTCGCGCTGGCCCCGCACTCGATCAGCGGGCAGCTGGGGGCGTCGGACTAGTCTGTCCGTCAACTCAATCGGGGGCAAACGTGGCGCAAGTCGAGCTGACGGCGGGAACGATCGAGTACGAGGACAGCGGCGGTGACGGGCCGGTCGTGGTGCTCGTGCACGGGCTGACGATGGACGGTCGCCAGTGGCGTCATGTCAAGGCGGCGCTGCGCCCCGACCATCGCTGCATCCTGCCGGTCCTGCCGATGGGGGCGCACCGGCAGCCGATGCGACCCGACGCCGACCTCTCGCTGCGCGGTATGGGCCGGATCGTCGCCGAGTTCCTGGAGGCGCTCGATCTGCGCGACGTGACGCTCTGCTTCAACGACTGGTGCGGCGCCCAGGTGATGGTGGCCGAAGGGCAGATGGACCGAGTCGGTGGGCTCGTGCTCGTCTCCTGCGAGGCCTTCGACAACTACCCGCCCGGTCTCGCCGGCCACGCGGCCTGGCTCTCGGCCAAGATCCCGGGTGGAATCCCGTTCATGCGACAGGTCCTGCTTCGCCCCCGCCTGCGCCGACTGCCGTTCGTCTTCGGCCAGATGACCAAGCGCGGC
>DATNGU010000348.1:0-6692 GCA_035605775.1 Solirubrobacterales bacterium
TTCAACGTCATCCCCAACGCCGACCCGGCGCGACAGATGGCGGGTAGGTCAGCCAGCCCGCAACTGGTCGCCAGCATCACCGAGGAATGGGGCTTTGACGATCCCCTGCCCCAGCAATACATGACGATGATGGGGAACATCTTCAGTGGCGAGGTGATCTCCTACGAAACGCAGGAAAACGTCGACGAACGGATCATCGAAGGCATCCCGGCCACTTTCTCGCTCTGCATCGGCGCCGCGGTGATCTGGATGTTCTTCGGGATTCTTTTCGGTTACCTCTCGGCTGTAAGGGCTGGTGGCCTACTCGATCGGGTGCTAACCGTCGTCGCTGTGACCGGCATCTCGATCCCGGTCTTCTGGCTAGCGGCGATCTTCCTCAACTACCTGACCTACGAACTCGAAATCTTCCCGTCGGGCGGATACGTCGACTTAAGCGAAGACCCGGTCGAATGGGCGAACCACCTGATCTTGCCCTGGATAACCCTGGCGATCGTCTACGTCGGCTTCTATAGCCGTGTGCTGCGTTCCAACATGCTCGATGCGATGGACGAGGACTACGTGCGGACGGCGCGGGCTAAGGGGCTGAGCGAGCGCCGGGTGATGACCCGGCACGTGCTGCGCAACTCACTGGTCCCGATCGTCACCCTCTTCGGCCTCGATTTCGGCGCGCTGCTCGGAGGGGCGATCCTGGTCGAGGGCGTCTTCAACCTCAACGGCATCGGCCAGTACGCCTACGAATCGCTGCTCAACCTAGATCTGCCACCGATCATGGCGATCACGCTCTTCGGCGCCTTCTTTGTCGTCCTCTTCAATGCCTTGGTTGACATCGCCTACGCCTACCTCGATCCACGGGTCAAGCTGGGGAGCTCAGCGCAATGAGTGCGGGCCAGCCGTGAGCGAGACGCTGCTTAGCGTGCAGGATCTGCGCGTCGGCTTCGCCACCGAAGGCGGCAACGTGCAGGCGGTCGACGGCGTCTGCTTCGAACTTGCAGCCGGCGAGGTGCTGGCGATCGTCGGCGAGTCGGGCTCGGGCAAGAGCGTCACCGCACAGACGATCATGGGGCTAATCCCCTCGCGGAACGCGACGATCGCGGGCTCGGTGCGCTTCCGCGAGCGAGAGCTGACCGGTGCGAGCGCGACCGAGCTGCAGAAGGTGCGCGGTGCGGAGATCGCGATGATCTTCCAGGACCCGATGACCTCGCTCAATCCCGTCTACCGGGTCGGCGCCCAGATCATCGAGGCGATCCAGGCCCACCGCCCTGAGGTGGGCAAGGACAAGGCGCGCGAGCGAGCCGTGGAGCTGCTCGATTCGGTCGGCATCCCCGAGCCACAGCGACGGGTCGACAACTACCCGCACGAATTCTCTGGCGGGATGCGCCAGCGGGCGATGATCGCGATGGCGCTCGCCCTCGAGCCCGATGTGCTGATCGCCGACGAGCCGACGACCGCGCTCGACGTGACGATCCAGGCCCAGATCCTGCGCCTGCTGGAGCGCCTCAACCGCGAACACAACTTGGCGACGATCATCATCACGCACGACCTCGGCGTCGTCGCCGAGGTCGCCGACCGGGTGCTGGTGATGCACGAAGGCAAGATCGTCGAGCGCGGCAACCTCGACGAGATCTTCTACGCCGCCAGGGACCCCTACACCCGCAAGCTGCTCGGCGCGGCCCTGCGGCTCGACCAGGCGCCGCCTTTACAGCCGCGCCAGCATGAGGCGCCACTGCTCGAGGTGGCGGACCTGGTCAAGCACTACCCCGTGAAGCGTGGGTTGCTGATCAATCGTGAAGTCGATCAAGTCCGCGCGGTCGACGGCGTCAGCTTCAGCGTCGAGCAGGGCGAAACGCTCGGCCTCGTCGGCGAGTCGGGTAGCGGCAAGTCGACCCTGTCACGAACGGTGTTACAGCTGCTGCAGCCCACCTCCGGCTCTGTCCGCTTCAACGGCCGCGAGATCGCCGGGCTTTCGCGGCGGCAAATGCGTCCGCTGCGTTCGGAGATGCAGATGATCTTCCAGGACCCCTACGCGTCGCTTAATCCGCGGAAGCGGGTGGGACAGATCGTCGGAGGTCCGCTGCGAGTGCAGGGCCGCGCCGCGGGCGCCGAGCTGCAGCGCACGGTCAAGGATCTGCTGGAGCGCGTGGGCCTCTCGCCTGAGCATTACCAGCGCTTCCCCCACGAGTTCTCCGGCGGGCAGCGACAACGGATTGGGATCGCTCGCGCCCTGGCGCTGCAGCCGAAGTTGATCGTCGCCGACGAGCCCGTCTCTGCCCTCGACGTCTCCATCCGCGCCCAGATCCTCGCTCTGCTCGACGAGCTCCAGGACGAGTTCGGCCTTACCTACGTGTTCGTCGCCCATGACATCGGCGTCGTCCGCCACGTCTCCGACCGGATCGCGGTCATGCACGAGGGGAAGATCGTCGAGCAGGGACCAGCGGACCAAGTCTGCGAGCAGCCGTCGGATCCATACACGAAGACCCTGCTCGCGGCGGTGCCAGTCCCCGATCCGCGCGAGAGCCGCGCGCGTCGAACGGGCGCGGCGCAATCGTAGGCACAAACCCGCGCCCAGCACGCCAGACTGTCGGGCGTGGCACTGCCGCTCAAACCCCCGATCAAGCCACAGCTGGCGCTGACCCGCAAACAGCTGCCAGAAGGTGACGAGTGGGCCTATGAGCAAAAGCTCGATGGTTTCCGGGCGATCGTCTTCGTCGACGGCGACGCCGCCTACATCCAGTCACGCGGCGGCAAAGACCTCACCCGTTACTTCCCCGAGCTGAGCTTCGCCCCAGGCCGCTACGTGCTCGACGGGGAGCTCGTCATCCGCGACGCCGATGGCAAGCTCGAATTCGACGCTCTGCAGGAACGCATCCATCCCGCCGCGTCGCGGATCGCCCTGCTGTCGAGGGAGATCCCGGCCGGCTATATAGCCTTCGACCTACTAGCCGAAGATGACGAGGCGCTGCTGGGGACGCCATTCGGGGAGCGCCGTAAACGGCTCGAGGCGCTGGCGGAGCAAATCGCGGTCGAGACGAGCAAGCTGAGTGAGGATCCCGGGCAGGCGGAGCAGTGGCTACGCAAGACCGAGGGCACCATGGCCAAGCAGCTCGACGCGCTTTACCTCCCTGGCAAGCGTAAGGGCATGGCAAAGGTGAAGCGCGAGCGAGAGATCGACTGTGTCGTCATGGGTTGGCGGCCCGGCAAAGAGGAGGGCACGGTGGGTTCCCTGATCCTCGGTCTCTACGACGGCGATGACCTTCGCTCAGTAGGTCACATCTCCGGCTTCAGCATGTCCGCCAAACGGGCGATGCGCGAGATGCTCGCGCCGCTTGAGACCGGTGACAGCGGCACCGCCGAGCCAAGCCGCTGGACCGGGGGGCGCGACCTCGAGTGGGTCGCGTTGCGGCCGGAGCTGGTGATCGAAGTGGGCTACGACCATGCGGCTGCAGGGCGGATCAGGCACGGGGCCCGATTCAGGCGCTTCCGCGACGACAAAGATCCCCGCGAGTGCACGTTCGACCTCCTCGATGAAGGCTGATTTAGAACAGAGGCTGTTGGCCGGCGGGTCCTGTCGCGGCAGGGGACCCACCGCCCCTTCCGGTAGCTAAAGCTTCCTCAGGGGCGGTCCCCCCTGCCCCGCCACCCGCCGGAGAGCGTCTGCTGCTTCTCCCCCATCCCCGAACCGCTCTTGTCGCGAGCTTGCGGTGCTCGGGACGCATATAGGCGCGACCGTCCGGGTAGAGGTTCTCGTAGCGCGGCAACAGGTCCGGGCGTTTTGCTTCCAGCCAGGCGAGGAAAACGTCGCGGACCTCGTCGCGTAGATGGAGTGCTACGCCGCCCAAGAAGGTCGCGCCGGCTTTTTTCGCTCGATCGATTATCGGTTGGACCTGCCCGGGGTCGTCGTTGACGCCGGGCATCAGGGGGGCAATCAGGACGCCTGAGTCGATGCCGCGGCTGCGCAGCTCGGCTACTGCATCGAGACGGGCGGACGGGCTTGGGGTGTGGGGCTCAGTCGCACGCCAGGCGTCCTCGTCGAGGGTCGGGACGGAGAGGTTGACCGAGACCGGTAACCGCTTCGCCATCCGCTCGTAGAGGTCGACGTCGCGCAGCGCTAGCGGCGACTTGGTCAGCACCGAAACGGGAGTATCAGCGGCCTCCAAGGCCGCCAGAATCTCGGGCATCATCCGGTAGCGGCTCTCGACCCACTGGTAGGGGTCGGTGTTCGTCCCCAGCGCGACCAGCTCCCGCTTCCAGCTCGGCCGAGCCAGCTCCCGTCGCAGCAGCTCCGGCACATTGACCTTGACCACGATCTCGCGCTCGAAGTCCCGCCCCGCGTCGAAGTCGAGATAGGTGTGCGTCCGCCTGGCGAAGCAGAAAACGCAGGCATGCGTGCATCCCCGAAATGGATTGACCGTGTAGTTGAAGCCGTAGCGCCCACCCGGGACATGGTTCAGCGCCGAGCGAGCGCGCACCTCATGGAAATTGATCCCCATCGCCTCGGGCGCGTCGAAGGTCCGCACAACGGTGCCGTCGCCTACCCCAGGCAACCGCAGATCGTTCTCGACACGTTGCTCGTCCCAGCGCATGCGAACACATGTTCGCATTACCTGAGGACGACGCGCTGCTGCCTAGATGCTGGAGCCCGTCTCGTCGCGCTTGAACGCCTCAAGCTGGTCGAGGGCTTTGGCCCGCGCTTTCGATCGCAGCGGTGGCAAAACCGCGACCAGGTTGCCCATCGGGCCCAGCGCCTGCTTGGCCCAGCGGCGGAAGTCGAAGTCGTCGACGTGGTCGGCGATCAAGCCGTCGGCGAAGCGAAACTTTGCCTGGATGTCGTTGACGACGGGGCGACCGGCGGAGAACGTGTAGCGAGCGATCCAGTGGGCCGAACCGGACGTCTCGTCGGCGTCGTGCTCATGCAGCTCGATCTTCAGATCGGTGGCGCGGCTGGTCAGCATTCGCCACATCGCGCCGACGTCGGCGCCGTGGAGATCGCCGAAAGCCGGGTCGCAAAAGTGGGCGTCGGGCGTGTAACAAGCCGTCATCGCGGCGCCGTTGCACTGGCTAAAGGCCTCATAGAAGCGCTCGATCGTCTCGCGGTTCGCATCCCCTGCCATCAGGGCAACCTACCCGTAATCACATAGCGCAGCACGTCGACCACTTGCTCCGCCGTGCGCGCGGTCCCCTGCGCCGCCCGATCGACCTCCTTCAGCGCGTGATCGAGCTCGGCGTCGTGGAAGGTGACGTAGGGCTTGCCCAGGGCGGCGGCATAACCGGCATCGAAGGCCGTGTTCCATTGTCGATACTTATCGCCGAAGCGAACGACGACGACATCGGCGCTCCGAATCAACGTCTGAGTACGGATCGCGTTGACGCCCGCCCCCATGTGATCGCGCCAGAAGGGTTCGCTCTCCTCCCCCAGCGTGCCGACGCCGGCGTCGTCGGAGGCAGCGTGGTCGGTGACCGGCGCCGAGAAGGAGACCGGAAGACCCGCCTCCCCCGCCCCGGCCTCGATCCGCTCGCGCCAGTCGGAGTGGATCTCGCCAGCCAGGTACACGTTCCAGCTTCGATCGGCCATAACCCAGATCCTAAATCAGTCGAATGCATGGGCTCGACGCTAGTCGCGAGCCATTCCAGGGTGCGTGTAGCGCCACTGCAGGGCAGGCGAATGCGGTGCTTCGCCGCGGTCGCAGAAGGTGCCCCCGAGGATGCAGGACTGGGTGCCCCACGGCCCGCTGAACGCATTCCAGGTCGCGGCCTCCCCCTGGCGGCTGATCGGCAAAGGCTTCAGGCAACTCCCCGCGCAAACGACATCGTCGTTGCCAGTCCAGGCGCTTTTGCCAGAGTGCCTCCCCTCAGGCACGACGCTGCCGTACTGGAAACAGGCAGGGTCCGAGCAGGGGTTGCGGTAGGCCGCGTGACTCGCGCGGGCCACGAACACCAGTGGATGGTGAGCGCTCCCCACGTCGACGAGAGAGGACTGGTCCAGCCCACTCCAACCGTCCTTCAGCTCTTTCCAGGTGTGAGGAGCCACCTTCGCGTGCTGTGAGTAGAAGACGCGAGGCGGAGGCTCGCCGTCAACGCCGACCTCCACCGTGACACCCTCCCAGTCGGATTCGTGATCGAAGCAACTTAAATCGGTCACGCTGAATCCGGGAGAGCACATCCACGACGAAAGCGATGGGTTGTACGGCAGGTACCACCAGTAATCGATGTACGTACCCGAGCCCGATGGCCCATGGACGACGTGGTAGTAGTAGGTGCTGCCGATAATCCCAGGGCTCTGCAGTCGATCTGCGGGGCTGAAGCGCTCCGGGTCGATCCGCAGGTAGTCGAACGACTGGTCGAGGTCCGAGCCTCTCTTCACCATCTCGCACTCGTCTCCGGTCCTCTCGTGCTTGCACATCTCGGCGGCTCCTTCGCCGAGTGCGGAATCGACGTCGACCGGCCAGTTGTAGAGCTCGCGTTTGTCGAAGAAGAGCAGCGGCCGGTACGCGTAGGCGAGTCGGCGATCGGCGAGCGTCGTGCGGCTTTGCGACACCAGCCGCAGACCGGCGTCGAGCAGAGTCGGGCCTTCCAGGCTCGCAACGGTGCCCGCGTCGCCTTCGTGTTCCTGCGCCCAGCCGGTCCAATCCTCGAGACGGCGCTGCGTGCCGCCGGCGAGCAGCACGAAGAGCGGCGCACGGAGGGATGCGGTCGCA
>DATNGU010000349.1:0-2598 GCA_035605775.1 Solirubrobacterales bacterium
CTGGAGGCGATGGCGGCGGGGCTGCCCGTGGTCGCCTCGCGGGTCGGTGCGATCGCGGAGCTGTTGGGCGATGCGGGCATCGCCGTCGAGCCTGGGAACGCCGACGCCCTGACCGAGGCCCTGCAGCGCCTCGCCGATCCGGGCCTGCGCCAATCGCTCGGGGCGCGGGCGCTGCAACGGGTGCGCGTGAGCTATGACGGTGCAGTGCAGGTGCCCCGGCTGCTGGAGGTCTTGAACCGGGCGGCGGCGGTCTCGCATTCCGGAGCCCCCGCGAGGACGATGAAGCGCCGCACCGTCGTCGCTTTCGGCGCCGGTGCCGCGGGAGTGGCCCTGGCCGCGCCTTACCTGGTGCTCCTCCCTGACGACGAGTTCGAGCAGCTCGTCGCTTCGAAGCTGGGGATCGAATCGGAACTTGCCGGGCAGCTGCTCGAGCACGCGCGGCAACGGTACGGGGACGCCGAGTACGAGGCGAGGGCGGCGGCCTTCGCCTTTGCCGTCCGCGACCCGGCCGCCGCCGTGCTGCCGGGAAGCCTGCGGGAGAAGGCCGTCTTGTCGCTGATCGAACCGATGCTCTCGACGCCGTCCGCCGCGCTCGCTTACGCGATCACCGGCTCGGAGCCCCGCTACCCCGCGCCCTGCGCCGGCTTGGTGCGAAGCGGATGAAGGAGATCGAGGCGGACATCGCGATCGTCGGCTCGGGAGTCTGCGGGCTGCTCTCCGCCTGGAAGCCGCTGCAGGCCGGCCTGCGCGTGGCGATGCTGGAGCGGGGTGCGTTGAAGACCCATGCGCAGCAGCTAACGGACCGGCAGTGGGCCGCCGACGTGCCCGGCGCGAGCCACAACGACGAGACCGCTCCCGGCACGCCTCCCTACCCATGGAGCTACGTGTACGGGGTCGGGGGCTCGACGCTGCACTGGGACGGCGCCACCCCGCGCTTCTCGGCGACCGACTTCAAGATGCGATCCGCCTACGGCGTGATGGTCGACTGGCCGCTCTCGCTCGAGGACCTGCTGCCCTACTACCGGCAGGCTGAGCAGGCCCTCGGGGTGGCCGGCGCACCCGATGACGCCAGCGCCAGCTCCGGACCGGGACTGCCCGGGGCGCGAGCGCTGCCGCCACATCGGCTCAGCCCGATGGATCGCGCGGTCGCCCCGCTCTTGAGCCCTTTTGAGCCGCTGCCTCAGGCCCGGCCGTCGCGATCGCTGCAGGGGCGACCGGCCTGCTGCGGCTCGGCGACCTGCGAGCTGTGCCCAGTCGACGCGCGCTTCTCGCCATTGAACGGGCTGCAAGCGGTGCTAGAGCATCCCGGCCTGCGGCTGCACGAGCAGATGGTGGCAGCGCGCCTGCGCCTGGATCCGGCGGCACGCGCGATCGAGACAATCGACGCGATCGACGCGCACGGAGGTCGAGTGCGGGTGCGCGCCAAGCGCTACGTCCTCGCCGCCAGCGGCTTCGAGAACCCGGCGATCCTGCTGCGCTCGGGTCTCGAGCGCCCGGCGCTCGGCCGCTACCTGTTCGACCATGCCCACACCACGCTCACGGTGAGGCTGCGCCGGAACCTGCGTCCAGGCCATGGCGATTCCCTCTCCACCGGCCTCTCGCAGGCCTTCCGCGAGGGGCGCTTTCGCTCGCGGCGCTCGGCTGCGATCGCGAGCCCTTTCAACCCGGGAACGTCGCTTAGCCCGCTGGTGGCCGCCGGGGTCGAGGCTCGGCAGGACGGCGAGCGCGTCCGCACCGACGCGCTGGCGACCTGGGGGCGCACCCTGCCGTTGGACGTCCTCACCGAAGACGTCCCCCAGGCCGGTCGGCGCGTCAGCCTCGCCGCAAACCGCGACGCGTTCGGTCTGCCGCTCAACTCGGTGTCCTACCCGGACCCTACGCGCTATGAGCTCGACGGGATCGAGCAGGTGGTCGCGCAGGTGCGGCGACGACTGGCGCCGCTGGGCGCACGGGAGGTGGAGGTATCCCCCGGGCCACGCGGCGGGCACCTGCTCGGCACCTGCAGGATGGGGGGCGGAGATGATGCGGTAGTCGACGCGGAGATGCGGCACCTCGACTTCGAGAACCTCTTCGTCGCGGGCGGCTCCGCCTTCCCCACCTACGCCCCGGTCCACCCCACCCTGACGATCGCCGCGCTGTCCCTGCGCCTCGGCAACTTGCTCGCCGCCGAAACGGGTTAGCCGCAGCCCGCCGAGTCGCATCGGGCCACCGGGGCCACTGCGATACTGCCCCGGCCTTGGCCGAGACCCTGACCGCTTGCGTGATCGCCCGCAACGAGGAGCAGCGACTACCGGCGTGTCTGCAAAGCCTCGAGTTCTGCGACGAGGTCGTCGTGGTCGACAGCGGCTCGCGCGACCGCACCCGGGAGATCGCACGCGAGGCGGGCGCCCGGGTGATCGAGAATCCCTGGCGCGGCTTCGCCGTCCAGCGCAATGTGGCGCTCGACCATGCAAGCGGCAGCTGGGTGCTGGAGATCGACGCCGATGAGAGAGTCGGCCCCGAGTTGGCTCGCGAGATCCGCGCCCTGCTCGAGAGCCCCCCGACGGAGGTTCGGATGGCGGCGATTCCGATGCGCGACGTGTTTCTCGGCAAGCCCCT
>DATNGU010000350.1:0-4073 GCA_035605775.1 Solirubrobacterales bacterium
CCTTCTCCTGTCCCTCGAGGTAGCCGACCGCGGTCGAGGTTCCTGCGGCGAGTCCTTGCAGTGCGAGCTGGATCGACAGGTTGCCCGTCGCCCACGGCTCGTCGATCGGATCTCCCTCTTCGTATCCGTCGCCGTACTCCGACAGCCCCGCCAATGCCACATGGTTGAGGAGCCCGATCGCGGTCGAGGTGCCCGCCGAGGTTCCCTGTAGGTCTACTTCGCCGGGGACGTTGGCGTTGACGCCGACCGCGACCTTGGCGACGATCTGTGTGACGCGCGCCTTCGGGGGGATCCCGATCCCTGCGAGCTTGACGACGACCTGCGTGACCACGACTGCGCCGTTGCCAGCGATGAGATCGCCGACCGCGGTCGAGGTGCCCGCCGAGGAGCCGATGAGCTGACGCGCGACCTGCATCGTCGCGTCGGCGGTGGATGTCCCCGCTGCGGACCCCGCCAGCTCGACGAAGCTGCCCGACTGCTGGAGCTTGATGCCGATCGTGGCGGCGATCCACTCCTCGGACGCGCTCAGCGTGAAGGCGCCCGGGTCCAGTGAGGCAGAGGTGTCTTCGAGGACGATCGGGCGGAGACCGACGCCGGTCGAGGCGACAACTCGGTTCTCGGCGTAGAAGGTCTGGTAGGAACCGCTGGGGGCACCGCTGACGGAGTCGTTACCGTCGTCGTGGGCAGCCAACACCAGCCAGAGCGTCTGTGCCCAGCTAGGGCTGAGCGAAGGCGGGTCCGGGGACGTGCCGGTGCCGGTGGCTGTCGTGCCAGCCTGAACGTTGGCGAGGTTGCCGTCCCAGCGGTCTCCCTTGACCGTGAACATGTAGATCACGGTCGTTTCGGAGGCCGAGAGCGCGAGCTGGAGCGTCGAATCGAAGGTCGCCCCGACCTTCAGCTTCTTGACGACGAGGCGAACGGCGGATCCGTTCACCACGTCGATCAGGTCTGTGAAGCCTTGGTCGTGGGTCCACGTCTGCGTCGCCGCGCCGTCGTTGACGATGGCGACGATGAGGAGGTCGTCCTCCTCCACCACTGGCAGGCTGAACGTGTACCCGGTCGAATCACCAGCCGCATTAGGCTCGCTGTAGATCAGGACCTCGTGGAGAACCTCGAGGGAGACCTGTGAGGCGCGGGCCTTCGCGTCGCCTTCGTACAGGACATCCAGCGTGGCCTGCGAGGCGCGGGCTTCACCATCGTTGGTGAAGGTGATGGTCTGGCTGAACTCGATCCACGGCGCGTTGGCCGTTGTCGCCGTCTCGTTCTCGGCGCAGTCGGTCGCCGCATCTCCCGCGCTGATCGCGAGGTTGCCCGCGGCAGTAGCGTGCTGACGCCCACCGGCCTCGATCACGATTCGGTCGCCGGTCTGGGCGTTGACGCTGGTCAGCGTGTTCGACCCGGAGTTCAGCGGGAAGCGACGGTTGGTGAGTGCCGTCGTCCACTCGCTCGACAGCGCATCTGCGTTGAAGTCGAGCAGGGTGCCACGGACCGATCCGCCTGAATCGATGACCCGGATGACAAGCTGCGAGCGTGCGTCGAGTCCTGCTGCGGACTCCAGCACGCGGGCGTACATCTTGACCGTGCCGCTGATGGTCTGGTTGCTGTCGAGCGGAGGGCTGATCCACTGCGCCAGCAGCGTGTCGTTGCCGCTTGTTCCGTTGGCCGCGATGGTCGTCGAGGCCATCCCCGTCGACTGGTGGCCCGTCGTGGCACGGGCGATCAGCGCCCCGGCAGTCTTCTCCCACCCTGCGGCTGGCGTGAAGCTGACCCCGAACGGAGCGGTCTCCCGTCCGAGGTTCAGGCGGGTCGCCATGGCTTAGGCCGAAACCTTGATGCCCACCTCTACCGCGTCCACGCCTGACGGCGTCCACGCCGCTGACGTGGCAGGATCGGTCAGGTATAGGGTTCGATCACCGACATAGGTCGAGAGGAGAGACTTGGCGCTGCCGAGGTAGTCAGTGCCGCCACTGCGAAGAACCGTCTTGGACTCTCGCGCCGCGGCGTCCGTCTTCCGCACGTAGTTCCTCGCGTACACCGCCGCCACGTCTGAAACGTCGCTCATGTTGCCCATGGCATAGGTGTCGATCTCGTTCACGGTGCTCGACTGGACGTAGGTCGTGTCGTCATCGGGCGTTGTCTCGTCGACGAGCAAGTAGTTGTCGGTGGAGTTGCCGTCGCTGCCGTCGAGCTGGCTGCTGTTGCCGTTGCCCGAGGGATAGAACGAGGCGCAGCGCTTCTCGCCGTGGTAGGTCAGGTCATCGGTCCAGTACAGGTCGTCGTAGTCGATCGGACCAATCGTGTTGTCGGCCACGAAGGCAGCGTTGGAGAGTGTCGCGGCTGCCGTCCCGCGCGTGTTCAGGCCGGTCATCTGGCCGCCCGTGATGTCGACGTTGTCGACCCACATCTGGAACGTCCCAGCCGAGGAATCGTGGGTCACAGCGAAGGCGAGGAAGTGGTAGTTCCCGTCGAGGATCCCCGTAGCCGAGGTGAACAGCAGGGTCGCTCCGCCGCGCCACAGCTTGATCTCTCCGGTGGACGGGTACATGTACAGAGCGAGGTCGCCCATCTGGATGAAGCGGTGGTCGGAGCTCGGCTCCCTGTCGCTCATGGCGAATGCGATGCCGTAGGTGGTCAGCGCGCTCCCGAAGTCGAAGGTCATCGAGTCGGAGTCAGTGCAGCGCAGGCAGCGGCCGCTCCCGAACCGAGGGTTCGCGACAGAGGTTGAACCGCCACCGTGGTTCCACAGAGCGCCGCGCTCAATGACGGCGCTCGCCCCAGCCCACGTGTCGAAGCCCTCGAAGCCCAAGATCGCCATCAGTACTGCACCTTCACTCCGGCCTGAAGAGCATCGACGCCAGCCTTGTTCCAAGCGACGCCCGTGTTGGGGTCGACATCATGGACCGTCTCCTGCGTCGTGTAGTTGTCGAGCAGGATGTGGTCGTCGCCTTCGACTGTGACCGTTCCTGACTTGATGAGCGAGCGCGTCCCCCGCGGTCCTGCGGGCTGCTTGCGGGCGATCACCGATACCTGCACCGCGAAGATGGCCTGCACCTCGACGCCAGTGTCGGTCAGCGTGTAAAGGTCGCGGCTGTCTACCTCGTTTGGCGACTCGTTGTAGCTCGAGTCCTCGTCGGTCGAGGTCTCGTCGACGTTGAGGTAGTTGGCAACCGCGGGGGTAGGCGTGAAGTCCGTGTCGTCTCCCGCACCGTTCGGATACAGCGTGGTCACGGTCATGTCGCCCATCCACGAGTTGTTCTCATCACCCGTGGTGTCGTTGAAGTAGAGGTCCGTGATCCGGAAGTTGCTGCCCCCTCCCGAGTCCGCGATGAAGTGGACCCTGTTGACGACCCCCGTCGTTCCCACGGCCTTCGTGTCACCCGTGAAGTCGATCTCGTAGTCTGTGCTCGAGAAGCGCTGGTCGAGCTTGACGATGATCCGACCGCCAGAGTCGGCGATCAGGCAGTAGACCTCGACGAAGTGCCACTCGTTCTCATTGATGACCGTCGTTCCTGTGCCGACAACCCCGGCCGCGGTGACCGCTTCGAGCAGCCCTGACGTCCCGTTGCGGCGAACGATGACGTGCGCGGTGTCGTTCTCGCGGAAACCGAAGTTGCTCTGGGTGGCTGTCGAGGCCCAGAACGCCGCTGATCCGAAGTAGAACTCGGAATATGACCCCGGCAGGAACTTCGTGCAGTTGCCATTGATCCCGATGCCGCTGCTGAAGCGGATGTTCTTGGTCCCGTAGCGCGGGCTCGCGGTCGAGACGTTGACGCCGCCGACCGCGTTCGATGCCCCAAGCTCGCGGATGATGTCCGTGACGCTGTTGATGTGGTCAGGGCTCCAGAGCCAGACGCAGGCCATCGTCCTACCTCGAACTGAAGAGGCCGAAGGTTGACGTGCGACGGCTGAGGATGTCCTGCACTAGCTCGGCGACCTTCTTTGCCAGCCGCTCCTCTTCCGCCTCGTTCGAGATGTTGTTGCCGGTCACGAGCACCTGAATCGTCGGCCCACCACCGCCACCACCGCCACCACCGCCGCCCCCGACGAGCTGGGTCCGTGCGTTGCGCAGGATG
>DATNGU010000351.1:0-8041 GCA_035605775.1 Solirubrobacterales bacterium
TGGCTGGACGGGGATGCCATGGTCGGTCTCGTGCATGCCCAGCTCGTAAGCGGCGCCGGCAGGGAGCGAGAGCTGCAGCGGCGGCAGCGCGGGGCGTTCGACCGTGAGCTCCAGGTCGGCAGCCGAGCAGTTGATCGTGTGGTGCTCCGGGCCCTTCGGGTCGGCGTAGACCCAGCCGACGAAGTCCTTCTTGGGGGCTGAGACTTTGCCGCGGACGACTATGTCCTTGCCCGGGAGGACGAAGGAACAGGACCCCGGGGACTCTTCGATCGTCGCCCCGCGGATCTGGCCGAAGCCGCCGAGGCGGTGCGGCTTCGCGTCGAGCATCAGCATCCCGGAAGGAATCCACGGGGTGGTCCAGGGACCGAGCTTGATCCGCGCGGCGCCGGCGTCGAAGTAGGTGTCGGGCGAGCCCTCGAAGCCGGTTCCCTCCAGCCAAACCCAGCGCTCGGCGTGCTCGGTGCCCCAGTTGTGACCGATCATTCCCGGCCAGCTGTTGAGCTCGAGCACCTCACCGTCGACTTCCAGGCGGCCGTCGAAGCGGGCGTTCGGAAAGGGGGCGACGAACTTGGTCTTCGGCAGTCGCGTCTCGTAGAGGCGGTCGGACGGCAGGTACTTGCAGGGCTCGGCGTCACCGGAAAAGGTGAAGTCCCAGGATGCCTTGACGGCGTCAGTGTCGATCGCGCCCGCCGCCCGCCCAGGCCCGACTTCTGCCCCGTCGATCTTGATCCAAGACCCGGCCGGCGCCGACAGCTCGGTCGCCGGCACCGTGACCTTGGTCGCTCGCGGCCCATCCGCCTCGCGGTCGAAGAGGACGAACCAGATCGAGGCGTTCGGCTCCGCCCCAGGGCGCTTGTGAACCGTATGGCGGATCCAGATCCCCTGCCCACCACCCGGCCGGCAGGCCTTGATGTAGAAGCTCTCGTAGTGGCCCGCCTTGGCGGCGACCTGCGGGAACCGCGCGCCCTGATTCATGTGCGGAAGCTACACCTTGATCGTCACGACGTCGCCGTCCTGGATGACGTAGTCGCGGCCCTCGATACGGAGCAGGCCCCGGTCACGGCCCGCGGCATAGCCGCCGCACTCGACCAGCTCCCGCCAGCCGATCGCCTCGGCTTTGATGAAGGCGTCCTGGATCTCGGTGTGGATGGTGCCCGCCGCCTCCCAGGCGGTGGCGCCGCGCCGCAGCGGCCGCGCGACGGCTTCCTTGTCCTCCCCTGCGGTGAAGAAGGTGATCAGCTCGAGCAGGTCGTAGGCAGCGCGGACCAGGCGGGCGAGGCCCGAGCCCTCGACCCCGTAAGACTCGCGCATCTCCTCCGCTTCGGCGGGGTCGAGCTCGGCCAGCTCACCCTCGATTCGGGCGCTGACGGCGACGACGCCGGCACCGATCTCGGCGGCGTGGGCCGCCACGGCCGTAGGTGGCTCGGCATCACCCTCGTCGACGTTGGCGACGTAGAGGATTGGCTTCGAGGTCAGGGCCTGCAGGTTGCCGGGGCCGTGGGCGGCCGCGTCGGGGACGGGCACCGAGCGGGCCGGCTTGCCCGCGGCGAGCGCCTCGACCACCTGCCCCAGCCAGTCGCGCTCCGCGATCGCCTCGAGGTCCCCCGACTTGGCGCCCTTGCGCACTCGGTCGAGCCGTCGCGCTGCCTGGTCGTAGTCGGCGAGCGTCAGCTCGGTCTCGATCGTCTCGATGTCGGCCAGTGGGTCGATCCGGCCGTCTGGGTGCGGAACCCCGCCATCGGCGTGGCAGCGGACGACATGGCAGATCGCATCGGTCTCGCGGATCGAGGCGAGGAACTGGTTGCCCAAACCCTCCCCTTCGGAGGCACCCTTGACCAGCCCAGCGATGTCGTGGAAGGAGATCGTTGCCGGCACCAGCTCGGAGCTACGCACGGTTTCCGCCACCTGCTGCAGCCGCTCGTCGGGCACCTGGGCGATCGCGACGTTTGGCTCGATCGTCGTGAACGGGTAGTCGCCGGTCTGAGCGCCACCCTTGGTCAGTGCGTTGAAGAGCGTTGACTTGCCGGCGTTGGGCAGGCCGACGATTCCGACCTTCATATCGAAAGCGGGATGATCAATCCCAGGCAGATGCCGAGCAGCGCCCCGACGAGGACGTCGGACGGGTAGTGCATGCCCAGGTATGGACGGCCGAGGGCGAGGGCGATCGCCAGGATGAAGGCGAGCCCCCCGAGTGGCTCGACTCGGGTCATCGCAGTGGCCACGGCAAAGGAGGAAGTCGCGTGTGCTGAGGGGAAGCTGAGCGAGCTGGGGGCGCCGCCGAGCGGCGGCAGGCCAGCCAGCTGCGGCCGCGGCCGTTTCACGATCAGCTTGACCACGTAGTTGAGGCCGATCGCGATCGGCCCGAGGGCGGCGCAGATCAACCAAGCTTCGCGATGCGAACTGTCGACGATCGCCAGGGTGACCCCGATCACGATCCAGACCGCGCCGTTGTTCCCTGCCTTGCCCAGCGCCCTCGCGGCGCGCTCGATTCCCGGGGAGTGTCCCCGGGTTCGCATTGCGCGCAGCAGTCTGAGGTCGGCGGTCTGCACTGGCGGGGCAGGATAATCCGCTTCCGATGCCCTCCGTCCCCGGCTATGTCCATACGCCCGGCCAGCACTGCGGCTCGACCGCGCTGCGCAACCTCCTCGCTTTCCACGGAGTCGAGCTCAGCGAGGAGATGGCGTTCGGGCTCGGCGCCGGCGCTTGCTTCTATTACGTCGCCCTGGAGGGAGCCTCGCCGACGCGCTGGTTCAACGGCCGCACCGCTCGCCTCGAGGAGAACTTCAACGAGCTGACCGGGGCGGCGCTGGAGCTGCGCACCTTCGAGCCCGGCGACGACGGCGCTTGGGCCGCAGCCCGCGCCGCAGTCGATGCCGGCCAGCCCGCCCTTCTCCTCACCGACCTCTACTACCTCGACCATTACGGCAACTCGGCCCACTTTCCCGGCCATGCCGTCGTCCTCGCTGGCTATGACGAGGAGGTGGCGCACCTTTCCGACACCGGCTTCGAGCGGCTGCAAACGACGCGGCTCGAGAACCTCGACAAAGCCCGCCACAGCGATCATCCCGCCTATCCCCTCGCCGGCCACATGTTCACCGCTTCTGGGGAGGTCTCGCCGGAGCGCCTCCGCGAAGCGATCCCGGCGGCAATCGAGCTTGCCGCACGAGCGATGGTCGAACCCGAGTTCCGCGAATTCTCCGGCCTCGACGCGGTCCGCCGCCTCGCCGCCGAGGCCGGTTCCTGGCCGCAGGTCGCCGAGGACTGGCAGTGGTGCGCCCGCTTTGGGTACCAGGTGATCGAGCGCCGCGGCACCGGCGGCGGCGCTTTCAGGTTGATGTACTCGCGCTTCCTCGAGGAGGCCGGCTACTCAGAGGCACCGCTCGCCGCGGAGGCCGCCACCGCCTGGGCCGACCTCGCCAGCGCCTTCCACGCGGCCAGCGAAAGCGACGAGCCGGAGCCGGCCCGCTGGCGCCAGATCGACACTGCGGCTAATCGCGTAGCCGACGCGGAGGAGCATCTCTGGACCTCTTTGGCCAGTCCGTAGTTGTTCCCACTGGAGCCCAGGGGCTCCGTGGTGTACCGTTTTTAACTGCGGGAGGCGGGTAGCTAATTTGAAACCCGTCTTTGAGGAGAGGTCATATGAGAGGTAAGCGAGGCCCGATTGGGCTGCTAGCGCTCACCGCCGCTTTTTTCGTTCTCGCATTAGGTGCATCCAGCGCCCAGGCCGCATTCGGCATCGCGAACTGGGAAGCGCTGACCTGCAAAGAAAACGTCGACACGCCGCTGGTCCCCGGCCTCGGGGGCGCGCTTACCGGCGACTTCCCTCTGCCCAAAGACTCCGGCCAGTGCACTGACGCGACTCCGGAGAGGCTGTACACCCAGGCCGCGGGCCACCCACCCTTTGGGATCACCGACTTCACCCTCAACACCCTGCCGAACCCGGGGGCCGAAGGCTTCCCGGACAAATTCGTCAAAGAAATCGTCGTCGACACCCCAGAAGGCTTGGGCGTTAACCCCGAGGCTACCCCGGTCAAGTGTACGGTCGCGCAACTGAGCGCAGTACCTGCACCGACTTGTCCGCCAGCTTCGCTGGTCGGTTTCAACTACCTCACGGTCGCTGCGCAGGCACCTCCTTGCGTCGAACCTGGCCCCGTTCCCTGCGAGAACCTACGGGTCAAACTCCCCGTCTACAACCTCGTGTCCTTCGACGGTGTTCCATCGATGGTGGGATTCCCGACCAGCGCTCCCGGTGAACCGACGATCATCGTCGGGGATCTCGATCCAAAAGATCAGCACGTCAGATTCACGATCAGCAACATCCATGCACCCGACGGGACTCCGTCACACCCGCCGATCATCGGATCCCGCCTCGTCTTCAACGGTAACTTCACCCCCGGCTTCAGCGAAAACTATCTGACGATGCCGAGCAACTGCGCGGGCGGGCAGACCTCGCTCCTCCATGTGAAATCGCAGGAAGGAGCCGAAGCCGCCGCCAGCTATACGACGAAAGTCGGTGCCAGTGGCTGCGATTCAGTTCCATTCAAAATGGGCCTAGGCGCGACCTCGAGCGGTGCCACCGATTCCCCCGAACCGTCCACTGTCGACGTCCAGATGCCGGATCAGCTCAAACCCCTGCAACCAGTCGCCAACTCGCACCTGCTGACCGCGAAGGTCACCCTGCCCGAAGGCGCTGGCCTCAACCCGTCGCTGGCGAACGGGCTGACGCCATGCACCGACGCTCAGTACAAGAAGGGCACGGACGATCCGGTCGAATGCCCCGAGTCCTCGAAAATAGGCACGGTCGAGGTTGAAACCAAAGCCCTCGACCAGCCCCTCGGCGGCAACGTCTACGTCGCCGAGCCCACCAGCCAAGTGCCCAGCTCCGGGGACCAGTTCCGCGTCTTCATCCACGCCTTCAACGATCGTTACGGCGTCAACGTGCGGCTGGTCGGACATGTATTCCCGAACCTGCAGACCGGCCAGCTGACGGTCGTCGTCCCGGAAAACCCGCAGGCCCCGTTCAACTCGTTCAAAGTCCATGTCAACGGGGGGCCCAGAGGGGCATTGACGACGCCCGACACCTGTGGCCCGCACACCACTACGGGGCGCTTTACGCCGTGGTCGAGGCCGACCGAAGAAGTGCCGCCGGCAACGAACCCCCAGTTCACCCTTACCTCGGCTCCGGGTGGCGGTCCCTGCCCGAAAACCCTCGGCGACAGGCCGTTCAACCTGACCTACACTGCCGGCACCCAGCAGTCGAAAGCCGGCGCCTACAGCCCGTTCAAGCTGCACATCACGCGGCCGGACGGCGCTCAGGAGATCCGCAAAGTCGAGGCTACCCTGCCCCCCGGCATGGTCGCCAAGCTCAAGGGTGTCGAATACTGCCCACAGGCGAGCATCGACGCGGCGGGTGCCCAATCTGGAGCCAGCGAGCTCGCACGCCCGAGCTGCCCGAGCAACAGCCATGTCGGCATGGTTGACATCGCGGCCGGATCCGGGTCCGCTCCGTTCAACACCAAAGGCAACGTCTACCTGGCGGGTCCCTATAAAGGCGCGCCGATCAGCATGGTGTTCGTCACCCCGGCCGTCGCCGGGCCCTATGACCTGGGCACCGTCGTCATTCGGGCTGCCCTATACGTCGATCCTGAAACGGCCGAAGTACATGCCATCTCCGACACCATCCCGTACATATTCGGGGGTGTGAAGCTCGACATACGGTCGATCGACGTCTCGGTCAACCGCAAGAACTTCACCCTCAACCCGACGACCTGTCGCGAACAGTTCTCGGTCCGCTCGTCAATCTTCGGCGGCGGCGGCAACCCGGCCGACGAAGCGAGTTGGTTCGCTACGTCGCCGTCGAGTCCGTTCCGCGCAACCGAATGCAGGAAGCTGAAGTTCAAGCCGAGCTTCTTCGCTCGCATCCTCGGCGGCGAGAACCAAACCCATCGCACGGCCAACCCGAAGTTCCGCGCGACGCTAGAAGCCCGCAAGGGCGACGCAAACGTACGACGGGCGGCATTCATCCTGCCGCGCGCGACGATCCTCGACCAGGCTCACATCAGGACCGTCTGCACGAGGGTCCAGCTGGCCGCCAACGCATGCCCGAAGAAGTCGATTTACGGCAACGCCAAGGCGACCTCGCCGCTGCTGGACGGCAAGCTCAAGGGCCCGGTCTACCTGACGTCGTCCGACAACGAACTGCCGGATCTACTGGTTGACCTGCGCGGCCAGGTGAACGTCCGGCTGCGAGGAGTGATCAGCTCCGAGCACGGCCGCCTCAAGACGGTGTTCTCCAACACGCCGGACGTGGCTGTGAAGAAGTTCGTCCTGACGATGAAGGGCGGCAACCGCGGCCTCCTGGTCAACTCCCGCGATCTCTGCTCGAGGCAGACGAACGGCTTCCTCAATTTGCGGGCCCAGAACAGCAGGCGGTTGAAGAAAAACAATTTGCGGCTCAACATCCCGGCCTGCCGCAAGGGCTAGGCGGGGGGAGCGCTAGCGCCGGGGCGGTCAGCGAGCCCGCCCCGGCGCCGCTGTCATCCGCTAGGCATTGAGCGTATGGCCGAGGGGGACACGATCTTGCGCGCCGCGCGCCGGATCGAGGCGGCGGTCGGTGGGCAGAGGCTGCTTGTCGCAGGCAGCAACCGCGGTAGGGCAGCGCGGGTAGAGCGCCTTGACGGCAGCAATCTGGATCGGGTCGAGACGCGGGGCAAGCACCTACTGCTCCATTTCGGCGACCTCGTCCTCCACAGCCACCTTGGCATGAGCGGCTCTTGGCAGATTTACCGACGGGGGGAGCGCTGGCGCAAGCCGGCTTCAACCGCGTGGGTGACGCTTGGCGCTGAGAAGATGGAAGCGGTCCAGTTCGGCGGCCCGACGCTGCGGGTGCTGGGCGCATCACAGCTGCGCCGCGACCCGACGCTGGCGCGACTCGGCCCCGACATCCTCGCGCCGGACTTCGACGACGCCGGCGCGATTCAGGCGCTCCGCTCCGTCCCCTCGCTCGAGCTGGGCGAGGCGCTCCTCGACCAGCGACTGATCGCCGGGATCGGAAACATCTTCAAGAGCGAGGCTTGCTTCCTCGCCAAGTCGAGCCCTTGGCGCCCGGTCGCGGAGTACTCGGACGACGAGCTGCGAGAGGTTCTGACGGCCGCGCGGCGCCTGATGCAGGAGTCCGTTGCCGCTGGGCGCTCCGACCCCGCCGTCTACCGTCGCAGCGGCCACCCGTGCCCCGCCTGCGGCACCCCGATCGCCGCGCGCGGCCAGGGCGATGCCAACCGCCGCACCTACTGGTGCCCGCGCTGTCAACGTGACATCTAGGGTCCAAGGACCTTAGATGTCACGCACTCCGCGGAGACCGTTACGCGGGCCGTCGACCGAGTCGCGCCCAGCGATCTTTTCTCCACGACCCACCCCCGCCCCCTCGTGGGGTTAGCGAAGTTTTGCGGGTTGCCTCGAACCTACTCGCCCCAGCTCCGCTCGGGGACGCTGAGCGGAGCTGGGGCGGGCGCGGGGTGGGTGGGCGCTTGGTCCCCGCCTCAGGTGCTGCCCCCTGGCGCCGGGCGTTTCCTCCGGCAGTTCAGGTCAGGGCTCCGAGGCCCCGACTCCAGCCGACGGCAGCATTCCATCGCGGTCCCCCCGATTCCCCCCAGGCCGCCTCGTCCGGACTGGGCGCTTGAGCGCCCTGGCTAGGTCCCCTGGACCTCAGAACCAGGGCTGCGCCGGGAGCCCTCGTCACTCCCCGGCGAAGAGCAAACTCAAGCAAGGAAGGACTTAACGATGCGATATCCAACGGCTGTAATTGCAGCCGCGGTTGTCCTGGCGATCGGAGCGACACCGGCTGCTGCCTCGACGCCACTGCCGATACGCCGATGCCGACGGCGGCGACGCCGAGGCCTCAAACGAGGCGAGGGTGTTCCAGCTCAACCAGCTGGGCTCCTCTTTTAGCTTCTGGCGCTCCTTCAAGAATTGCCTGCGGCCGGTGGGCCATAGGACAGCCGGGCGAAGTATGCGAACCAGTTGCCGGAGTGGGTGTCGAAGG
>DATNGU010000352.1:0-3863 GCA_035605775.1 Solirubrobacterales bacterium
CGCCTTCGACCCAGCTGGCGACGGCAGCACCGTCCTCCGGTTGAACAGGGGCCTCTTCCAGCTACTGAGGAAGGAAGGTGTTCACCTCTCGAAGTCAACCGCCGGCAAGGTCGAGGGCCGCGTCATAACGCTCCCGATAGAAGCCGGCCAGGTCGACCCCACCACCGGCAAGGGCAGCGTCAGCCTCGAAGGGGGAATCGAGCTGTGGGCAGGCAGGCGCCGGGTGGCGCTCACCGGGCTCAACTTCGATTCAGGCAGGCGGACTCTGACCGGGAAAATCGGGACGCGGACGCTCCTGATTGCCTCGGCGTTCGGCATCCGCAGCACCCGCAACGGCTTCGGCGCCAACATCGACGTCAAAGGCTTGGCGATGAGGAGCACGGCGGCGAAGATCCTCAACCGCAAGCTCGGCCTCGACGGGGTGATCAGGAGGAACCGCACGTTCGCCGAAGCGACCACCTACGCCCAGCCGGGGGCGGTGACGATCGTCAGCGGCAGCCTCGCCCTCGCCGGCAACGAAGAGACCTTCGCCAAGTTGAAATCACTCGATGTCAGGGTCACCCCCTTCGAATCGGCGACGCTGCTCAGCGAAAGCCCACCGACGTTCGGCTTCCCGCTTCTCTCCGGCGGGGCGCCCGTCCCCCTCGATCTCTCCAGCGGCGGAGTGAGATCGGAAACTGGCCTGATGCTGATCCAGCAGGGCGGGTCGTCGACGCCGACCGTCCTCTCCCTGATGGGTCTTTCGGTGAGCCTGGAATCGAAACTCATCTCGGCTGATGTAAGCGTCCAACCTCAATCTTCCGGGGTGAGCCGCTTCGGCGTGACGCCGATCGCGACGCTGGACACCCCGGGGGCTTCGATGTCGATCGATCCGGGCGCCCGCACGATCACGCTGGCCAACGTGAGCGCGACGATCACTCAATTCCTGGCCGAGAGGCTCAACGACGCCTTCGCCAAACCCCAGGGCAAAGCGCCGCTGTTCGATGCCGGTGAACCGCTGGGCACGGTCACCGTCGCGGTGCAGGCCCAGTGAGTAGGAGACCGTTCAGTCGCTGGCGCCGGCGAGCCGCTCGACACCGGACTGCTCGATCGTACGGCGCAACCCGTCGCGGAGCTCGACCTGCGGCTCCCAGCCGAGCAGGTCGCGAGCGCGGGTGATGTCTGGCTGGCGCTGCTGCGGATCGTCAACCGGCAAGGGCTCGTGGATGATTTCCGAGCGCGACTCGGTCACCTCGATTACCGCCTTGGCGAGCTCCAACAGCGTGAACTCGTTTGGGTTGCCGACGTTGACCGGCGTGTGCACGTCGGACTCGGCGAGAGCGACGATGCCGCGGATCAGGTCGTCGACGTAACAGAAGCTGCGGGTCTGGCTGCCGTCGCCGAACACGGTCAAGCTCTGGTCCTTCAGAGCCTGTCGCAGGAAGGTCGGAATCGCCCGCCCGTCATGGGCGCGCATCCGCGGTCCGTAAGTGTTGAAGATCCGCACGATCGAGGTGTCGAGGCCCTGCTGGCGGTGGTAGGCCATCGTCAACGCCTCGGCGTAGCGCTTCGCCTCGTCGTAGACGCCGCGTGGCCCGATCGGGTTGACGTGACCCCAGTAGTCCTCCGTCTGGGGGTGGACCTGGGGGTCGCCGTAGACCTCGCTGGTCGAGGCGATCAGGAAGCGGGCGCGCTTGAACTTGGCCAAGCCAAGCATGTGGTGGGTGCCGTGCGAGCCAACCTTGAGCGTGTGCAGCGGCAGTCGCAGGTAGTCGATCGGGCTGGCCGGCGAGGCGAGGTGGTAGACGAAGTCAACTTCCTCAGCGATCTCGACCCGCTCGGTGATGTCAATGTTGCGAAAGTCAAAAGCGTCGTCGCGGATGTGCTCGATGTTCTGCAGCGAACCCGTCTCTAGGTTGTCGACACAGATCACCCGGTGCCCCTTCCCCAGCAGGTGCTCGCAGAGATGGGAGCCGAGGAAGCCGGCGCCTCCGGTGATGACGCAGGTGCTCATGGACGCGGATGCTATCGATGACCCCCGCCGCCGGGGCATGTCCGAGTTATCGGTGCCATATGGGACCCAGACTTCGGACATGCTCGTCGTCCGCGCGCTGTAAACGTCTTAGTTCGCAAATTCCGGATTTTCTACCCGTCCAACCGTCCAGATGGGGGGAGAACCCCACCCTGTCCCTTGCTCTACGTGGCATGTTCGGTCGGGAGAGCTGAATCGGTGGGGGGAGGTATCGCAACAGCCGGGCGCAAGCGCGCCGCCGTCGAACTTGTCGCCCGCGAGGACGGCGAGTTGAGGCAGACGGCACGCCGCTACTCCCTCTGCCGGGAGGACGCTGAGGACGCCTACCAGCGAGCGCTCGAGATCTTGCTCGTCAAAGCGCCCACCGATCGGCCGCGGGATCTGATCCGATGGACAAAGACCGTGGTCAAGCACGAGGCGCTGGCGATCCGGCGCAACCGGGAACGCCTGCTGGGCCCCAGGGCAGGCGCGGAAGAGGTGGAGGATCCGATAGCGCGGATCGCCGCCAGGGGCGACGGGCCAGGTGAGCGGCTGGAGAAACGCGAGGAGATTGCCCGTAGCCGCGAGGCTCTGCAATCGCTGAAGCCGGCCGAGCTGCGCTCCCTGACCCTGCTCGCGGCCGGCTACTCCTACGCGGAGATCGGCGAGATCACCGGCTTCAGCCATACCAAGGTGAACCGTTGCTTGGCCGAGGGCCGGGAGCGCTTTCGCCGTCTCCTCTCCCACAGCGAGGACGGCGGCCGCTGCGCTGAGCTGAGTTCGCTGCTGTCCGCCTACTGCGATGGCGAGGCGGGCGCAGAGGGAGAAGCCGCAGTTCGGGAGCACCTGCGCGCCTGCGCCGCGTGCCGCGCCACCATGCGGGCGTATCGAGCTACGCCCGCCGCTATCGCCGCTCTGGCGCCGGCCCTGCCGGTATCGCGCTCATTCCTGGAGCGGGCACAAGAGTTCTTGGTCGGACTGCACTCCCGGCTACCCGGGGTGGGAGGAGCGAGTGACGCTGGGGTCGCCCAAGCAGTCGCCGCAGGCGGTACTCGCGGTGCGGGGATGGCCGCGCTCGCCAAGGTGCTGGCGATCTGTGCGGGTACCGTCGGTGGCGCTGCCGCTTGCGTTGTGACCGGAGTGGCTCCGGTGCCACCAGGCATCGCCCCGGAGCACAGCAAGGAAGCAAGGGTCGAGCGAGTATCCACGCGTGCAATCGAAGGAGCGGCGCCTCCGCCGATCGAATACGAGCCGGCACCTCCAGCAACCGAACCGGAGCCGCAGGGGACGCCGGCGCAGCAACCGAAGGCACAACCGCGATCGCCCGAGCCCGCTCCCGAAGCAGTCGCAGTGGGCGCGGTCGAATATGCGCCCCCGCCGGAGCCCGCACCGGCGCCGGCCCCCTCACCATCAGCAGCCTCCAGCGGCAGCACCGCGGGGGAGTTCGGCCCATGAGGGCTGGGTTGGCTGCGACAGCGGTACTTGCAGCGGTACTGACGCTCACGACTTCGGCCGTCGGGAGCCCGGCACGGCCCGTTGACCTCCAAGTGACAGGCGGTGAGGACGCCTGGCACCCAGAGAACCGCTTCGAGCTCAGATGGATCAACCCGCCCACGAGTGGCGGGCCGCCGCTCGCGGCGACCCATTACCGGGTTCGCGATCCACTGGGGACTGTGATCGGTGAAACCCGGATCGCCTGGGTGAGCGACGGGATCGCCGCCCTGACGCTGCCGAAAGCGCCCGGTGCCTATAGCGCCGAAGTCTGGCTCGAGGACGCCGCCGGGGAGCAGGGTCCAGCGGCAACGGCGCGGCTGCGGTTCGACAACTCGAGGCCCGCCGCAATCGAGCCCCCGTCCGTCCCGAGCTGGATCGG
>DATNGU010000353.1:0-5811 GCA_035605775.1 Solirubrobacterales bacterium
CGCCGCGGCGCGGTGCTGCTCGGGCCGGGGGAGCGGGCCGAGGTCATCGTCGACTTCGCCGACGCAGCCGGGCAGTCGATCGAGCTGCGCAGCGGTGCGCGTCGCGATGGCAGGGGCGGGGCGGGGGAGAGGACCTTTATCGGGGCCCTGATGCAGTTCCGGGTTGGCGCGCGGCGGCTACCGGACAAGACTCGCGTACCGCGCTCGCTGAGGCCGCTGCCGGGCTGGGTCAAGCGCGCCTCGCGTAAGCCAGACCGCAGCTGGGCGATCTCGATCGGAGGCCTCTTCAAAACGACCTGGCTGATCAACGGCAAAACCTTCAACCCGGCTCGCGCCGACGCCTTTCCGCTGCTCGACACGACCGAGACCTGGGAGATCGTCAACCGCACCGGCGTCGCCCACACGATCCACATGCACCACACCGACTGGTACCTGCTGGCGCGCGACGGCAAGCCGCCGCCGCCATGGGAAGACTGCTTGAAGGAGACCTTCTTCGTCTATCCCGGCGAACGGATCCTGGTCGCCGGCCACTTGGCCGACTACACCGGCAAGTTCCTGATCCACTGCCACATGCTCGATCACGAGGACCATGGCCTGATGACCCAGTTCGAGGTCGTCGAGCCCAACATCTGACGCATTTACACCCCTATAGGGTCATCAATCCGTCAGATGTTGGCCGACACCCAGTCCAGGTAGCCCTTGCCGCCGGCGACGATCGGGGTGGCGACGATCTCCGGCTCCTCGTAGGAATGGAGATCGCGGACCGCGGCTTCGAGCTCCGGGTAGCGCGACGCCTCCGTCTTCGCCACGCACATCCACTCGCGTGCCCGCTCGACCTCGCCCTGCCAGCGGTAATGGCTGGCGATCGGGCCGAGCACCTGCACGCAGGCGGCGAGGCGGCGCTCGACCAGCGCCGCGGCGATCCGCTCGGCCTCTTCCTCGGAGCCGCTGGTGGTCAGTACCTGGAGGTACTCGGCCATCCGTCCCTAGCGCGGATCGGCGACCAGCGCCTCGCCGTCGGCGTCCGGCAAAACGAGGATCGCGCCCTCGCCTGAGGGGTAGGCCTCCTCGCCGTGCTGGACGACGTCCATGCCGACAGCCTCGTCGTGCTGGCTGGCACGCAGCGACGTGAACAGTCCCATCACCCGCAGCAGTGCGTAGGTCATGACGAAGGCATAGACGGGGGTGACGAGCGCCGCCAGCGCCTGGTCGCCGAGCTGGGAAGCGTTGCCGAAGAAGAGGCCGTCGGCGATGCCGTTCCAGGCGAGTGAGGCGAAGAGGCCGATGAAGAGGATGCCGGTGAAGCCGGCAATGCCGTGGGCGGCGAGCACGTCGAGCGTCTCGTCGACTCGGGTCCGCGGGCGCCAGACGATCATCGCGTAGCAGGGCAGGGCGCCAACCGCGCCCAGCACCATCGCCCAGCCAGGGCTGATGAAGCCGCCGGCGGGGGTGATCAGCACGCAGCCGACGATGATCGCCGTGGCGGCGCCGATTGCCGTCACCTTGCGGCCGCGGATCAGGTCGAGCAAGAACCAGACGAGGAGGGTGCAGGCGGGAGTCAGCAGGGTGTTGACGAAGGCGAGGACGCTGGGGTCCCCGGTCGAGAAGCCGCTGCCGCCGTTGAAGCCGAACCAGCCGAACCAGAGCAGGCCGGCGCCGAGCAGCACGTACAGGGCGTTGTGGGGGAGGAGCGCCTGGCGACCGTAGTCTTTACGCGCGCCGACGACGAGCGCCGCGGCCAGGGCGGAGAAGCCGGAGCCCATCTCGACCGGGATGCCGCCGGCGAAGTCGAGCGTGCCGCCGGCCGCCAGCCAGCCACCGCCGAAAGACCAGTGGGCGAGCACCGAGTAGACGAGGACCGACCAGAGGGCGACGAAGATCAGGAATGGCCCGAAACGCATCCGCTCGACCACGGCGCCCGAGACGAGGGCCGCGGTGATGATGCAGAAGGTCGCCTGGAAGGCCATGAAGAGCAGGTGCGGGATCGTCGTTCCTTCGCGCGGGATGAAGGTGACGTCGTTCAACCCGACGTAGCCAAGCCCACCGATCAGCGAGCCGGTGCCGTCGAAGGCGAGCGAGTAGCCGATCAGTGCCCAGACGACGCCGGCGACCGCGATCGCCCCGATGCACATCATGAAGGTGTTGAGGGTGTTCTTCGAGCGCACCAAGCCGGCGTAGAAGAGGCCGAGGGCTGGGGTCATCATCAGCACCAGGGCGGTGGCGACGAGCATCCAGGCGGTGTCGCCCGTGTCGATTTCGGCGGCTGCGGCGGCGATCGGCAGGATGCTCATTTGGCCACCGGCGTCACTGCCGCCTGGTCGGACTCTCCGGTGCGGATCCGCACCGCTCGCTCCAGCGGGATGACGAAGATCTTGCCGTCGCCGACCTCACCGGTCCTGGCACCGTCGCAGAGGGCGTCGATTGCCGGCTGCACGAACTCGTCGGAGACGGCGATCTCGAAGCGCGTCTTGTCCTCCAGGCCGACTTTCACGGTCGTGCCGCGGTAGGTCTCGACCCGGTCGAGCTCCCCGCCGTGGCCCTGCACGCGGCTCATCGAAACCCCACGCACCTCCGCCCGGTAGAGCGCTTCCAGCACGTCGTTGGCCTTCTCAGGCCGCACGATGCCGATCACCAGTTTCAAAGCAAGCCTCCTCCCGTTTCCCAAGCCAGAGCAGGGAGGAGCCTAGCGGCCTCAGGGGCTGCTGGTCGTGCGGAAGCCCCGTTTAGCCGCCCCGGTGGATTTCGGTCGCGGCCGCCTGGTCGCGAGGGCGGACGACGATCTCGTCGATGTTGACGTGCGACGGCTGGGCGAGGGCCCAGCGGATGCACTCAGCGACATCCTCGGCGCTCAGCGGCACCATCCCTTCGTACACCTGGCGGGCCGCCTCCTCATCGCCGCCGAAACGGACCAGGGAGAACTCGGTCTCGACCATGCCCGGCGCGATCTCGGTCACCCGCACCGGCTCGCCGAGCAGCTCCAGGCGCAGCACGCGCAGGGTCGAGCGCTGAGCGTGCTTGGCGGCGACGTAGCCGGCTCCTCCGCGGTAGGCCTCGAAGCCGGCGATGCTCGTGATCGCGACGATGTGGCCATCGCCGGACTCGACCAGTCGCGGCAGCAGCGCCTGGGTCATCCGCATCGTCCCCAGCACGTTCGCCTCGTACATCGTGCGCCACTTGTCCTCATCGGCCTCGCCCAGCGGTTCGAGCCCGTGCGCGCCTCCGGCGTTGTTGACCAGCACGTCGCAGTCGGGAACGCGGGCGGCGAACTCCTCCACCGACTCGGGGTCGGCGACGTCGAGGGCGATCGCCTCGCCGCCCACTTCCGCGGCGACCTCCTCGAGCCGATCCAGGCGCCGCGCGCCGAGGATCACCTTGAAGCCGTCGGCGGCAAGCGCCCGTGCCGTCGCGGCTCCGATCCCACTTGAGCCCCCCGTGATCACCGCAGTTCGCGCCATCTCCGGCGAGCGTACTACCGGCTGTTGAAGATGCCGGGGAGGCTCGACATCGAAGACGTCTCGAAGGAGATGCGGGCGATCGATCGGCGGGTCTGATGGTCCTTCCGGACACCTCTGTCTGGATTCCCTACTTCCGCAGCAGCAGCGGGATCGAGGGGGATCGCCTCGAGGTATTGATCGAAGAGGGGGAGGTTGCCATTTGTGGTCCTGTCCTTGCGGAGTTGCTGGGCGGCGCCGACGATATGCAGCGCACGTCGATCATGGACACCGTCGGCGACCTTCCCTGGGCCAATCTCGATCGTGCCGTCTGGCAGGATGTCGGTGTCGTTGCCCGCCGCTTGCATCAGGCGGGACGGACGGCCTCGAGCTGTACCGGCCGGCCTGAGCGTCGCGGCCATTCAGGCGGCTCGGCGCAGCGCGGCCATGTCCTCTTCCGCCGCGTCGTCGCCGAAGTAGGCGGCGACGACGATCCGGCCCAGTTCCGGCACCGCGGCGGCGAAGCTTTCGGGTACGCCCTTGGTAAGTGAGCTCACCACGGCTGCCTCGATCGTCCCTACCATGAAGGTCGCTGTCACAGGAGGTGGAGAGTGGCGAGACCCGGTCTCGCGGCGTGCGCCGTCGATGGCGCGGGTGAGGCGCTCGAAAACTTCCATTCGCTTGAGCAGAGCCGGCCCGCCGGCGACGTGCACCTCGACCAGGAGGCCGCTTGCCAGCAGCGGTCTCTCGCAGACGAAGCGGGCGAGCTCGCGCAGTGTCGCCCGCAGGCCGACCCGCCAGCTCGCCGCGCTCCCGGCAACCTCGGCGAGCGTCGCGTAGCGGCGGTCGATCTCGAGCTCGTAGGCAGCGGCGTAGCACTCGGCCTTGCTGGCGAAGTGCGCGTAGAACTGCTGCCGGTGGCCGCCGTAGCGGTCGATGACGTCCTGCACGGAGGCGCTGCGGTATCCCCGCTCCCCGCAGGCTTCGAGCATCGCCTCCATGATCCGCTCGCGCAGCTGCGTGATCTCTCCTTCACGAGCCTCGCGAAGCCGCGCCAACTCGACGCGCGGTGTACGCGCCCGGCCTCCGACCCTGTCGCGCCCTCCCCCCATGCGATGGAGACGATACTACTTCTAATTAGAAACTACATCTTCAGAACTGAGACGGAATCTTCCGGGGAAGCCGTCGCACTGTTTCCGAATCGCCGCTATCGCCCTATCGCTGGGCTATCCTCGTTCGATGGTGTCTTTGCCAGAGCATCTATCGGCGAAGCCCGCGGGTCGCCATCGCCTCTCCCGCGAGGTCCTCGCCGAACACCAGCGCGAGCGGATTCTCGATGCGGCCACAGAAGTCTTCGCCAAGCGCGGCTATCAAGGCACCACGATCGACAACATCGTCGCCGCCGCCCAGATCGGGGTGGGCAGGTTCTACGAGCTCTTCGCCAACAAGTCCGACTGCTTCGTGCAGGTCTACGAGCGGATCGTCGCCGACGCGGGAGAGCGGATCGGCGCGGCGATTCCCGCTGGTGCGGAGTGGTCAGAGCAGGCCGGCGCCGCGCTGCGGACGCTGCTGGAGCGGATCGAAGCCGAGCCGTTGCACGCGCGCGTCGCCCTGGTCGAGGTGCAGACCGCCGGCCCGGCCGCGCTGGCTCGCTACGAAGAGACGACCGACGGCGTCATCCCCCTCTTGGCCCGCGGTCGCGAGGCCAGTCCGGTCGCCTCGGAGCTGCCGTCGCGGCTCGAGGAGGCGATCGTCGGCGGCCTAGCCTGGCTTCTCCAGCAGCTCGTCGTGCGGGGCGAATTCGACGGGGTCGAAGCGCACCTTCCCGACCTCCTGGAGATCGCCGTCGAGCCCTATGTCGGCGCGGCGGTCACGGCGAGCCTGCTCGACTCCTCCAAGAGCGCCCCCCCGGCCGTTCCCAGCCCTTAGGCGGACCGACCCGGGGGAGGGGCTGAGCGGTGCAGGCCGCCCGCCCCGATTCCAACGGCCGCTCCGAGCTTGCCCTGGAGCGGGAGCGGATTCGGGAGGCGATGCTGGACCTGGTTACGGAGCAGGGCTACGCGGCGACGAGCGTCGGGCAGGTTCTCGAGCGGGCCGGGGTTGGCCGCGCCAAGTTCAACCGCTTGTTCTCCAGCAAAGAGGATTGCTTCCTGCAGATATACGAGGAGGCGGCAGAGCGCTTCAACCGGCATGTCTTCGGTGCCTTCGAAAGCGAGGAGGAGTGGCGCGACGGGCTTCGCGCGGCCGCCTACGCCGCCGCGCGCTGGATCCGCGACCATCCGCGCGAGACCCGCTACGGGACGGTCGAGATGATGGCTGCGGGCGAGTTTGCGCAGGCCCATCGCGAAGTGACGTTGCGCAGGTTCACCGAGATGATCGA
>DATNGU010000354.1:0-2815 GCA_035605775.1 Solirubrobacterales bacterium
CCCGGCCAACCTTCGCAAACACCGGGCCGGCGCCCGGCAACAAGCACAACTCGACACCGCCCAGCCGCTCCCGATGCAACCCCGACATCCAGCGCACATGAACGAAGAGGTCCTCCGCCGCCTCAGCGATCCCATCCGAAACGGCCATCCGAGCCCATTCTCGCGGAGCCGCCGACGGCTGTCACAGCCCGCACCCACGAGCCACGACGTCGGCGTGCCCGAGTGTGCGGGAATGTTCCCCGACTAGGCGATCAGCGGATCGCTAGCGTTCATGCGAGCTCGACCGCGAAGAGTCGGTGCCGTCCATCGAGCCCTTTCAGCTGCACCTCCCTTTCCTCGAGGAACTCGATGTCGGGACCACCGGCCACGAGGTCGCGTACGACGCTGGATACGAGTATCTCGCCAGCGAGAGCGTGGCTCGCGACCCGCGCCGCGTAGTGCACGGTGGTGCCGAAGAACTGGTCGGCCTCATGGAGTGCGTCGCCGGTATGGAGTCCTATCCGGACGCGTACCGGTGGCGCACCATCTGCGAACGCACTGGCGACCTCGCGCTGGATCGACTTGGCACATGAAACCGCTCGTCGTGCACTCGAGAACGCGAGCATCGATCCGTCGCCCTGCGTTTCAACGACGGTGCCCCCATGTACAGCCGTAGCACGTTCGATCACTGCGTTGTGCCGTCGGAGGAGGGGAAGCCATGCGTGGTCTCCGAGCTCCCTGATCATGACCGTTGAATCGACGATGTCGGTGAAGACGATCGTGACGGTGCCGTCCTGAGCGAGGGTTTTTGACAGGTCGGGCCGCTCGCGCTGGAGGGTCCGTTCGAGTTCATCCAGGCTTGTCGTCAACGCCCGGCCCAAGAACTCGACGTTCGGCCTGGCCAACGACCAGTGCACCTGCACAACCTTCCACTCGCCGCCTTCGAGATGCAGGACGTAGGTCGAACGCCCGTCGAAGCTCGTGCCCGACGAAGTGATCGTCTCCTTCACGCTCGCCCACCCAACGGTCCCCTCCTCCCACGCCTCGACTTCGTAACTCGTCACCGGGAAGGAACCCAACTCCTCGAGCTGACGCGCCCAGATGGCGCGGGCCTCTTCACCATGCCACCACTCATTCGGATCGTTCCCGATGATCAGCGTGCCCGGAAGCACCGACAACCGACGGAGAGCCGACTCGTGATCCCCCTCGGCAACTGCCTTCGTCCACCGCTCGACGATCCGGCGGATCTCCTCAGATGGCTCCACGCGTGAGAGTGTGATCAACCGCGGACACGTACGCAATCGACGCCAAGTCGCGGCCCAGCGGGCGCGAGAGAGAGCGACGTGATCTGCGCGAGTGTTCGGAAATCCCCCTGAGTGGGCTCTACTCGCTAGCCGACCCCACGCGCTGGGCGAACACCCAGAGTTGTCCTTCGGGATCGGTGGCAGTGAATCGACGATCTCCTGCCGGAGACAGTTCTAGCGCAGTGACCTCAGCTCCAGCCTCTGTCGCTCGCTTGTGAAGCGCCTTCACGTCATCGACGTAGACATGGATCATCGAGGGCGGGAGTGCGCCGAGTGTCCGGGGGCTGGCGAAGCCTTCGCCCGCCTGGCCGAGCATGACCAGTCCGTCGTCACCGAGCAGAAGCTCGTTGTGCGTGCGGCCCGCGGCGCCCGTCTGCGATAGGCGAAGCGTGAAGCCGAAGCTCTCTCGAAGGTACTCGACGGCTGCTGCCGCGTCTTCGTACAAGAGGTACGGCGAGACACGCGGATACCCCGGGGGCGGGTTCGACACCTCGTGGAGTATGACCAAAGCCGCTGTTTGCGTGGCCGACGGGCACTGAGGCATCGCCTGGGTCAGCCGTTCGCGAATCTCCTTCGGGCTTGGCGATCAGGAGCGCCGTGTGGCGACCCGGAGCCGGTTGCCGTCCGGGTCTACGAGGTGGCACTCCCGCCCGGCAAGCCCTTCTCGACCCGAGACGCCCGTACCCGGGCGACAGCCCGCGGTGCGTCCTCGACGTAGAGAAGCGGCACGACCTCCTCGTCCATCAAGTCGGACACTAGACGAGTGGACGCGAGCCGAACCCCGGGTGCGCGAGTGTGCCACTGTCCTCCGAGCCAAAGTGCTCTGTGCCAGGATCCGCAGTCATCGGTTGGGCAGCACGAACGCGCACCTGAGAGACTGCGCCCCCGTGGCCGAGGCTCCTGTCCGAATGACCAAGAACGGACTCGTCGTGGATGGAGAGGGCTGGTTCGTCGTGAACGCTCGCACGTCACGTTGGAAGGACGAAGGATCGCTTGGCTCGTATTGCACGTTCGAAGGGAAGCGGCGCTTCCCACACTTCGGCATCAACATCAGCGTCCTCAATCCGGGAGAGCGGATGGGGATGTATCACCGCGAGAACGCCCAGGAGGCATTCCTTGTTCTAGCGGGCGACTGCACGCTGATCGTGGAAGGCGAGGAGCGACCCCTGGCTGAATGGGACTTCTTCTACTGCGCCCCCGGCACCGAGCACATCATCGTCACGAACAGCAAGCAGTCTGCGATCGTTCTCGCCGTGGGTGGCCGCGGCCGCGGCGTCGGTGGCGGGATCGTCTACAAGGTCTGCAAGGCAGCCGCACGCTACGGAGCGAGTGTGGTGCACGAGACCACTGATCCGGCCGTCGCGTACGCGAAGGCCCGGGCGAAGCTCCCGCGCTCCAGGTTCGTCAAATACCAGCGTGGGTGGCTCGACAAGAGGTGATCGTCGCTCGCGCGAGCGTGCTGTTGCTCGACGGCCCCACCCGAGCGCGAACCGGCCTCCCCCGCCCCCAGTTCCCAACGATGCAAAGCGGCC
>DATNGU010000355.1:0-5548 GCA_035605775.1 Solirubrobacterales bacterium
TCGGCGCCAACATCGACGAGGACCTGGGCGACCAGATCTGGGTCACCGTTGTCGCCACCCGCTTCGATGGGCGCCCGGCACCGCGCCGGGCCGCGGAGCCGACGATCCGCCGCACCGCGGATGCCGGTCGCGGCCGTGCGCCGCGCAACGAGAAGGCGGGCGAGCTGAGCTCGCTCGATGTCCCCGAGTTCCTTCCCGGCTAGACCGCCTCGTCCCATGACCGGCGTCGTCGCGGCGGGGCACCCCCTTACCGCCGAGGCGGGGGCCGAGATTCTGCGCGAAGGCGGCAATGCGGTCGATGCTGCCGTCGCCGCCGTGCTCGCCTCCTTTGCGGTGGAGAGCCCCCTGACCGGGTTCGGTGCCGGTGGCTTCATGATGGTCAGTCACGGTGAGGAGGCCGTGCTGCTCGACTTCTTCGTCGCCGCTCCAGGCAAGGACGGGGTCGAGCGGGGGGTGGAGCTGGTTCCAGTTCCAGTCCACTTCGATGAGGAGACCGTGCAGACGTTCTACGTCGGTCCGGCCTCCTGTGGTGTGCCGGGGACGGCAGCGGGGCTGGAGCTGGCGCTGCAGCGCTTCGGCACAGGGCAGCTTGCCGATTTGGTCGCCACCGGCGTAAAGCTCGCCCGAAAGGGCGCACCGATCAATGCCGAGCAGGCCTACATCCTTGAGATCCTCTGGCCGATCCACGAGCGCTTGGCTGAGACGCACGAGCTCTACGCCCCGCAGGGGCGCCGGCTGGGCGAGGGCGACGTCTTTCGTTTCCCGGAGCTCGCCGAGGCGCTGGAACGGTTTGGGGCCGAGGGCGCCGCGCCGTTCTACCGCGGGGATGTTGCGGCGGCGCTGAGTGGCTATATGGCCGAGCACGGCGGCACTCTGGGCACGACCGATCTAGCGCAGTACGAGGCGATCGAGCGGCGCCCGATCCGTATGCCTTTTCGCGGCACTGAGGTCCTTACCAACCCGCCTCCTTCCTCGGGCGGGATTTTGATCGCCTATGGGCTCGGCTTGCTTGAGCGCCTGGGAGAGAGCAGTGGACCCGAGCAGCTTGTTGCCGCCATGGACGCCGCCAACCGAGTGCGTGACGAGGAGTTCGCTGAGGCTCTCTATGGCGAGGATTTGGAGAGGTCGCTGCTCGACCCACAGCGACTCGATCTGCGCGCCGGCAACCTGCTCGGCTCAACCACGCACATCTCGGTTCTCGACGGTGATGGGATGTGCGCCAGTGTCACCTGCTCGAACGGCTCTGGCTCCGGCGTCCTCGTCCCCGGTACCGGCGTGATCCTCAACAACATGCTCGGGGAGGAGGACCTCAATCCGCTCGGTTTCCACGCGATCGCCCCTGGCCGCCGTGTGCCCTCGATGATGGCGCCGACCATGGTGCGGCGTGACGGCGAGATCGAGCTCGGCTTGGGTAGCGCTGGCTCTAACCGGATTCGCTCGGCGATCGTGCAGACCGTCGCGCGAGTGGTCGAGCAGGGGATGAGCGCCGGCGACGCAGTGCGGGCGCCACGCCTTCATATCGAGCAGGGCATCGTCCAGGCGGAGCCGGGGGTCGACGAAGCGGCGCTGGCGCGGATCGAGGCTCGCGGCATCCCCGTCTTGCGCCGTCCGCGCATCAATCTCTTCTTCGGTGGGGTGCAGGCGGTTGCCCGCGATCGTGCGAGCGGTGCGTTGAGCGGTGGCGGCGATCCCCGCCGCGGCGGTAGCGTGGCAGTCGCATGACGATCGATTTCGAGGCCGAGGGCCTGCTTGACGACGTGGAGGGCGAGGCACGCGAGGCACGGTGCGAGCTGCTCGAACGCCTTGCGGGCGAAGGTGTGCCCCTGGAGGAGCTGCGCGAGGCGGTCGAAGGTGGCCGGCTTGCCCTGCTGCCGGTCGAGCGCGCGCTTGCCGGCGACGGGGCTCGTTATACGCCCCGAGAAGTCGCCGAGAAGGTTGGAATCGATCTCGCAATCCTGCAGCGGACCAGCGCTGCGCTCGGCGTCCCTTATCCCGATCCGGACGACCGTTCGGTGACCGAGGTGGACTTAGAAGCGGCGAGGCGGGTCAAAGCCTTCTACGACGCCGGCCTGCCCGAAGAGGGGATGATGCAGGTGGCGCGGACCGTGGGGATGGCGACGGCGCGGATCGCCGAGGCCAACCGCGACCTCGTCATCCGCGCGCTGATGCAGCCCGGCGACACCGAGCGCGACCTGGCACTTCGTTTCGCCGCCGCCGCGGAGCACATGCTGCCGTTGTTCGAGCCGACCCTCTCCTATGCTTTTCGCGCTCACATGCTGGAGCAGATCCGCCGCGATGTCATTGGTGCCGGTGAGATCGCTTCGGGGAAGCCCGGAACGGCGACGGATATCACGGTCTGCTTCGCTGATCTGGTCGGCTTCACCAAGCTGGGCGAGCAGGTCGAGACCGAAGAGCTGGGCCTCATCGCTGGACGCCTCGACGAGCTTGCGACCGCGGTTGCGGAGCCGCCTGTCCGGCTGGTGAAGCTGATTGGTGACGCCGCGATGCTGGTCTCTACCGATGCAGCGGGGATGGTCGAGGCGGCGCTGCGGATGGTCGAGGCGGCCGATGCCGAAGGCGACGAGTTCCCGCGCCTGCGGGCGGGAGTCGCCCATGGCTCGGTCCACGTGCAGGCAGGCGATTACTACGGTCGCCCGGTCAACCTGGCCAGCCGCTTGACCGCCATCGCCAAACCGGGCAGCGTTTTGCTCGACGTCGCGGCGAAGGAGGCGGCGGGGGAGGGCTTCGACTACTCCTACGCCGGCGAGAAACGCCTCAAGGGCTTCGACTCCCGCGCCAAGCTGTTCCGCGCCCGCCGCGTGGGCAGCGACGGCTAAGCCGGCTTGCGGCCGGAAAGCAGCAGGTTGTAGAAGAGCTCTGCCGGGAGGCGGGGCTCGAGCACGCGGGTGTCGACCTTCTGCAGGGCGATGTAGCTGTTGAAGGCGAAGCGACGCCAGCCCCAGGAGACCGATTCCGGCTCGGCGGTCGACTCGACGGTGCGCAGCCCCCAGCCCCAGGCGTTGGCGAGAAGCTCCTCACCGCCAACCCGGCGTTGTTCGAAGTCAGCTTCGCGCAGTAGACGCCGCAGGTCGGTGGGGGCGAACGCGTGGACGTCGACCTCGCCCTCGAGCGCATGACCGTGCGACTGCTCGGCCTCGGGGATCGTTCGCTGTTGCGCCCCAACGACCCGACGCCAGGCCGGCGCAGCGAGCATTCCGGCCCGCTTCGGCACCGCGGCCAAGCGATCCCCGTAGCGCGAGGGCTCGCCGCAGAAGGCGATTGCGCCGCCGGGGCGCAGGACGCGGCGGAATTCAGCGAAGGCGCGCTCCAGGTCGGGGATGTGATGCAGGACCGCGTGGCCGAAGACGAGGTCGAAGCTCTCGTCCTCGAAGGGAAGCTCCTCCGCCTCGGTCGCGACGGTCTCGGCCTCAAGTCCAAGGGCGGCAGCGGTGGAGGAGAGTCGCTGCAGCATCCCCGGGGAGATGTCGGTCGCGGTCAGCCGCTCGATCGTCCCCATCTGCAGCAGGTTGAGCGAGAAGTAGCCGGTGCCGGAACCGATCTCCAGCCCGTCGGCGAAGCCGATCCCGTCGAGCCCGCCCAGCGCCTTCGCGAGCTTCAGCTGCACCTGGCGCTGGCCGGTAGCGCCGAAGTCGATGCCCCACTTGGCGTCATATTCGTCCGCCGCCGCGTCGTGGTAGCGAGTATTGACGTCCTTGATGTGGTCCGGGGTGGCGGTCGGAGAGGCCGGCATCGGGCCGGGAACAATACGGTCCCGATGAGTGCGGAGCGAACAAGCATCCATATCTGATTCCTTTGCGCCGTGAGCGACGCGCGAAATTCGTCTGCCGTGGAGCGCGAATACCTCCAACTCGACCAGCCTCCGGGGGTGCCGCCGCTGCCGCTCACCGGCGAGCGGACGCTGCCCGACGTCCCCGAGGAGAACTACTGGTTCCGCCGTCACCTGGCGGTCTACGAGTGGATCGCGGCAAGGGTCGCCGGCAAGAGGGTCGTCGACATGGCCTGTGGCGAGGGCTACGGCTCCGACGTCCTCGCCACGAGGGCGGCGAGCGTGGTAGGCGTCGATGCGAATCCAGAGGCGCACGAGCACGCCCGGCTGCGCTACGTCCGTCCCAACCTGCGCTACCAGCGCGACCTGGTCGAGAGCTTCGCCGAGCCCTGCGACGCGGTCGTTTTCCTGCAGACGATTGAGCACGTGCAGGACGCCGGCGCGATTCTCGAGCACTTCAAGTCGATGCTGGCGCCTGGAGGCGCGGCCTACGTTTCCACCCCCAACCTGCTGACCCTGGCGCCGCCCGGTGCCGAAAAGTCAGACAACCCTTGGCACCTGCGCGAGTACCGCATGGCGGAGTTCCGCGACCTCTGCGAGGCGCACTTCGAGCGGGTCGAGATGTTGGGCCTCTTCCACGCCCGCAAGCTGCGCGTCCACGAGGTCGCGATCCGCTTGGGCTGGGACCGCGTGCACAAGGGGCTGCGCCTGACCAAGCCGTTCTACGACCGCTTTACCCCGGCGATCTCCGCCGCCGACTTCAGGCTCGGCGAGGGCGATCTCGACCGGGCGCTGGACTTTCTCGCCATCTGCCATGGCTGAGGCGAGCGCCGGCGACCTGGCGATCGTCCTGCACTCCCACATGCCCTACGTCGAGGGCTTTGGGACGTACCCGTTTGGAGAGGAGTGGCTGTTCGACGCGGTGATTCGCTCTTACCTGCCCGTGCTCGAGGTAGCCGAGAACGTGACCATGACCGTCACGCCGGTGCTTGCCGACCAGCTCGAGGACGCGGGAGTGCACGAGCGGCTGCGGGAGTTTCTGCTGCAGTGGCGGATCGGCGCCGCGGAGGCCGACGCGGTGGACGTGCCGGGGGAGTGCCGGGCGGCTTGCGAAGCAGAGGCGGCGCGCTACGGGCGGGCCCTCGAGCTGCTCGACGCGGCTGGCGGAAATCCGTTGCGGCCCTTCCAAGCTGCGGCCGAAGAAGGTCGGGTAGCGCTGGCGACCTCGGCCGCGACGCACGCAGTGCTTCCGCTCTTGGCGACTCGCGGCGCCCTGGGATTACAGCTCGACGCGGGCATTCGTTCACATCGCCGTCGCTTCGGCTGGGACGGTGGCTTCTGGTTGCCGGAGTGTGCCTACGCGCCTGGCTTGGAGCGACGTCTGGCCGACCACGGAGTCGATTGGTTCTGCGTCGACCAGAGCGCCCATGAGGAGCCACTCGCGGCGCTGACGCCAGTGGCGACGGCCGCCGGCCCGGTAGCGCTGCCGATCGACTGGGAGGCGGTGAGCTGGCTCTGGTCGCTCGATGGCTATCCCTCCGATCCGACCCATGCCCAGTTTGCAGGCAAGTCGTTGCGCGGGGCCCGGATCTGGAAGGTGGGAGGTGGGGCGTACGATCCGACCGCGGCTGCGGCAACTGCGCGGCGCCAGGCAGCCGAGTTCCTGGCCGCGGTCGCGGCGCGCTTGCGCGACTTCTCCGCGGCGAGCGGGCGGCGCGGCCTGCTCGTCTTTGCGATTGACACCGAGCTGCTCGGCCATTG
>DATNGU010000356.1:0-4990 GCA_035605775.1 Solirubrobacterales bacterium
CGCCGAGCTGGGCGCGGACGCCGGGATGATCGGCGCCGCGTCGATGGCGCGGATCGAACTGGAGAAAGCAGGCTGATGCCGGGGTCGCTGATCGTCTGTCCGACCCCGATCGGCAACCTCGACGACATCACGATCCGCGTGCGCGACGCGCTCGTCGCCGCCGACTACATCGCCTGTGAGGACACGCGCCGCAGCGGCGGCCTGCTCGACAAGCTCGGCATCCGGCCGGCGCCGCAACTGATCTCCATCCACGAGGGCAACGAAGCGCCCCGCGCGATCGAGTTGGCGCAGCGGATCGAACGAGGCGAGACCGTCGCTCTCGTCTCTGACGCCGGCATGCCGGCGATCTCGGACCCCGGCTTTCGACTGATCCGGCGCTGCATCGACCGCAACCTCGAGGTCACCGTATTGCCCGGGCCTTCGGTCGTTCCGGTGGCGCTGGTCGCCTCCGGCTTGCCGACCGACCGCTGGCGCTTCGAGGGCTTCCTGCCGAAGCGCTCGGGTGAGATGGAGCGGGTGCTGCGCTCGACCGAGACCGTTGTTGCCTTCGAGTCGCCCCGCCGGATCGGCGACTCGCTCGCCGCGCTCGCCGCGATCGCCCCCGACCGCCCCGCTGCGGTCTGCCGCGAGCTGACGAAGATGCACGAGGAGGTTTCGCGTGCCACCCTGGCCGAGCTGGCGCGCCGCTTCCGCAGCGACGTCAAGGGAGAGATCGTGCTGGTGATCGCCCCAGCCTCCGCCGACGACCATGACAAGGACGTCGGCTTCGCGGTCGACGCGCTCCGACACCTTGTCCAGTCGGGCGCCCGCCCGCGCGCAGCCGCCAGCGTCGTCGCGGCGCTGACCGGTACCCGGGCCAACGACCTCTACCGGGCGCTGACCGGGCGCGAGCCGCGCAAGTAGCCTGCGATCGATGGCTTACTACGTCACCACGCCGATCTACTACGTCAACGCCGAGCCGCACCTCGGCCACGCCTACTCGACGCTGGCGGCCGACATCCTTGCCCGTCACATGCGCCAGCGCGGCGAGGATGTCTTCTTCCTCACTGGCACCGACGAGCACGGTGAGCCGATCGAGACCGCGGCTGAGCGCGAGGGTGTGACGCCGCAGGAGCTGGCCGACCGCAATGCGGCCAAGTTCGAAGCGCTGATGCCGATCATCGACGCGACCAACGACTTCTTCATCCGCACCTCAGACCACCGTCATGCGACCCAGGTTGCCGAGATCATGCAGCGGGTCTACGACAACGGCTGGGTCAACAAGGGCACCTATGAGGGCTGGTACTGCCCTCGCTGTGCCGACTTCAAAACGGAGCGCGAGCTCGGGCCGGGCCAGACCTGTCCGATTCATGAGATCCCGTTGGAGCGCGAGCGCGAGGAGAACTGGTTCTTCCGCCTCTCCGCCTTTCAGGCCCAGCTCGAAGGGCTCTACGAGGAGCGGCCCGATTTCGTCGTTCCCGAGTTCCGCCGTAACGAGGCGGTTGCCTTCATCAAGCAGGGGTTGGAGGACGTTTCGCTCTCGCGGCCGAAGCTGAAGTGGGGGATGCGGCTGCCCTGGGACCCTGATCAGCGGATGTATGTGTGGTTCGACGCGCTGCTCAACTACGTAACCGCCCTGACTTTCGCCCGCGAGGGCGAGGATCTGACCAAGCGCTACTGGCCGGCGAGCCTGCATGTAATGGCTAAGGACATCCTCAAGTTCCACGCGGTGATTTGGCCGGCGCTGCTCTGGGCAGCGGACCTGGAGCCGCCGCAGCGAATGGCGATTCACGGCTACCTGATGATGGGCGAGAAAAAGATGTCGAAGTCGCTCGGCAACGTGCTCGACCCGTTCGAGGCGATCGAGCGCTTCGGTGCCGACGCGTTGCGCTTCTACTGCTTCCGTGAGGTCAGCTTCGGCCAGGACGGCTCGATCTCGACGGCGGGCTTCGAGGCCCGCTACGAGACCGAGCTGGCCAACGACTTCGGCAATTTGGCCAGCCGCGTGCTGGCAATGGTCGACCGCTACCGCGACGGTGTCGTCCCTGTCGCCCAGGTCGATGCTGTGCTGGAGGAGGACTTCGAAGGCCTCGTCGAGCGCTTCAGCGAGCTGCTCGACCGCGCCGAGCTGACCCAGGCGCTGGAGGAGGTATGGAAACTGGTCCGGCGCCTCAACCGCTACGTCGAGGAGACTCGGCCCTGGGAGCTGGCCAAGGACGAGGCTGACCCTGAGCGCCTCGACGAGGTTCTCTACAACCTCGCCGAGGGGCTGCGGGTGACCACCTTGCTGCTGGTTCCCTACCTGCCCCAGACCAGTGAGCGGCTGCTTGCCGCACTGGGGGAGGAGTCGCGCGAGCTGAGCCACCTCGGTTCCCACCCAGGCGGGCAAGGCGTCGAACGCGTCCCCCCCCTTTTCCCGAAGATTGAGGCGCCGGCCTAGCGGCCGGCGCCGATCTGCGCGGAGAATGGCCCTATGGCGACAAAGGGGTTACCTGGGCTGGGCCCTGCGGACCGCTTTGGCCGTTTTTGCCCCGCTTGCCGTGCAATGGCACCTTTGGGCAGCTGACTCGCCGCTTGCCGTTTATTTTCACGATTTTGCAGATCACCTGCTGTCGGCGGTATAAGCGCTGCCATCGCGCCTGGCGAACCCTCGAAGGAGGAGGGCAAGGGCTAGTACTGAAATTGACACCAAGGACAGACGGTTTATTCAAGTTCCTCTCGCATAGTCAGGGGTACACACGGCAAAACTTCCTGGAAGCTACCACAGTGGTTCCTAATGACCTGTGTATTCCGGATCACGGCGCGGGTTCACAAGTGTGGGATCGCTGTCAACGGTGTCGACCCGCCCAGCGAACGTATGCGTTGGAACTCAGTTACAGCTCGGAGGATGAGCTGCTGGCACCGGAGTTACTTCTAGCTCTCGGCCAACGCCCCGGGATCGAGCTGATCGGGACGGGTATAGCCGCAGAGGGCCATGGTCAGGTCGAACTCGCCGAGGACCATCTTCAGCACGGTTTCGACCCCCGCCTGTCCTTCCAGCGCAAGACCCCAGAGGTAGGGACGACCCAGGCATACTGCGTCGGCACCGAGGGCAAGGGCCTTGATCATGTCGGTGCCGCCGCGGACGCCGCTGTCGAAGAGAACCGTCAGCTCGCCGCCGACCGCCTCGGCGATCGGCCCCAGCGCATCGAGCGAGCCGAGGGCGCCGTCGACCTGGCGCCCACCGTGGTTGGAGACGATGATCCCGCCGAGGCCGCGCCCCGCTGCCTCGCGAGCGTCGTCGACGTGTTGGATACCCTTGACCAGGATCGGCAGCGAGGTCAGCTCGCGCAGTCCCTCGACGTCGTCCCAGGTAAGGGACGGGTTGGCGAGGACCCCAAGGTAGGCCCCGGTGGCGGCGCCCTGGTCCTCCTCCGGCGTCTGCTCAAGGCCGGCGCGGAAGACCGGGTCCTGGAAGTAGTTCGCGTTGCCCATCCCTTCCAGGAAGGGAAGCCAGGCCTGCTGTAGGTCACGTGGCTTCCAGCCGGGGATGAAGGTGTCGACGGTGACCACGATCGCCCCATAGCCCGCCGCCTCGGCGCGGCCGACGAAGCTCGCCAACAGCTCGGGATCGTTGGGCCAGTAGAGCTGGAACCAGCGCGGTGCCCCCTCGCCACCCGCCGCGGCGATCTCCTCCAGCGTGTAAACGGACGCGGTGCTGGCGATCATCGGCACCCCGAGGGCAGCGGCGGCGCGGGCGGTCGCCAGCTCCCCTTCCTCGTGCACCCCGCGCTGGACGCCGATCGGGGCCAGCAGCAGCGGCGCCGGCATCGCGGTGCCGAGGACGCTGGTGGAGAGGTCGCGGGCGGCGACGTCGCGCAGCATCCGCGGCACGATCCGGCGCCGGTCGAGCGCCTCGCGGTTGGCCCGCATCGTGTCCTCGCTGCCCGCTCCGGCGAAGACGTAGTTGGCCACGCCCTCCTTCATCGCGGCTTCGGCGCGCTGCTCCAGCTCGTCGATCGAGACGGGGATCGTGGGCGTCTCGCCACCGAGCCCCCGCGCGTATATCTCGCGGTAGTAATCGGCGAAGTCAGCCATTGGTGTGAAGGCTATTCATCCGCAGGAGGCCACGGGAGCGTGGCCGACCGAGGACGCCGTCAGGCGCGCTCCCGTGGCCTCCTGCCGAGGCGGCGGCGCCAGTCGCGCGCGCTGAAAGCGCGGGTGACTCGACTGACGAGGCCGCGGCGCGACTTGGTGTACGGGAACCAGTTCGGCTCGCGCTTGCCACCGAAGCGGGTGACGACTATCGACTCGGCGCGGCAGTACTTCTTGATCCCGTACTCGCCGTGGCGGTAGCCGATCCCGGACTGCTTCCAGCCGCCCATCGGAACGCTCATCGCGGCCATGTTGGTGATCACGTCGTTGATGTTCACCGAACCCGCCTCGATCCGGCGCGCAACCCTCTCGGCCCGGCCCTTCTCGCCGAAGACCGAGGCGGCGAGCCCGTACCGGGTGTCATTGGCGAGCTCGAGCGCCTGCTCGGAGTCGCGCACTTTCATCACGCCGACGACCGGGCCGAAGGTCTCGTCGCGCATCACCTTCATCGAGTGGTCGACGTCGACCAGGACCGTCGGCTCAAAGTAGTCGCCGGGTCCGTCCACTTTCTTGCCCCCGGTCAGCGCGCGGGCTCCACTGGCGAGCGCGTCGTCGACCTGGTCTTCGACGATCGCGGACTGGTTCGGCGAGGTCATCGCGCCGACGTCCTTCTCGGGCTTCCTGCCGTCGGCGCCCTGACGCAGGGCGCTCACCTCCTTGGTCAACTTGGCGACGAACTCGTCGTAGACGGGCTCCTCGACGTAGACCCGCTCGACCGAGATGCAGAGCTGACCGGAGTTCACCATCCCGCCCCAGGCGGCGGCGTTCGCGGCACGGTCAAGGTCGGCGTCGGAGAGGACGATCATCGGATCCTTGCCGCCAAGCTCGAGGCTGACCGGGGTCAACGTCTCCGCGGCGCGGCCCATTACCTTGCGGC
>DATNGU010000357.1:0-5792 GCA_035605775.1 Solirubrobacterales bacterium
GCGCCCCGAGCTCGACGCGAAACTGGTGGCCCAGTCGCTTGCGGAGCAGCTGCAGAACCGGGTCGCTTTCCGACGGGCGATGAAACGAGCCCTGACTTCGGCGATGCGCTCCGGCGCCAAGGGCGTGAAGATCCAGGTCTCCGGCCGGCTCGGTGGTTCCGAGATGGCGCGCACCGAGAGCTACTCGGACGGCCGAGTGCCGTTGCACACTCTGCGGGCCAATATCGACTACGGCTTCTTCGAGGCGCGCACGACCGCGGGCCGGATCGGCGTCAAATGCTGGGTCAACAAGGGCGAAGTGATGCCCGAGGGATTCCGCTCCGACCAGGTTCCCGCCGACGCCGAGCCTCCGCAGGGAAGGCGTGGCGGCGATCGTGGGCGCGGGGGAGGTGGCCGCTGATGCTGATGCCGAAGCGGGTCAAGCACCGCAAACAGATGCGCGGCCGGATGCGCGGCAACACCAAGGGTGGCAGCCACGTCGCCTTCGGCGAGTACGGGCTGAAGGCACTCGACCGCGGCTGGATCACCAACCGCCAGATCGAGGCGGCGCGCGTTGCGATGACCCGAAAGATCAAACGCGGTGGCAAGGTCTGGATCAACATCTTTCCCGACAAGCCCTACACCAAGAAGCCCGCCGAGACGCGGATGGGCTCGGGCAAGGGCAACCCGGAGGGTTGGGTCGCGGTGGTAAAGCCGGGCAAAGTGATGTTCGAGCTGGCCGGCGTCCCGGAGGAGTTGGCCCGGGAGGCGCTGCGCCTGGCCGGACACAAGCTTCCGATAAAGACCAAGTTCGTGATGCGCGAGGGGGTTGAGGGCAGGTGAAGTCAGCCGAGGCCCACGACATGAAGGACGACGAGCTGGTCGTGAAGTTGATCGACGCCAAGCAGGAGTCGTTCAACCTGCGCTTTCGGCACGCGACCGGCGAGCTGGAGAACACGGCTCGGCTTAGCGCAGCGAAGCGGGACATCGCGCGGCTACTCACGGTGGCCAAGGAGCGCGGGATCGACGTCGAGAGAGAGCTTAGGAAATGAGCGAGGACGAGCAGAAAAAAGACGAGACCACCGAGGACACTTCGGCCGAGGGTTCAGAGGCATCAGCCGCGGGTCCTGTCGCCGAGGACAGCCCTCCGGCTCACCCGCCGGAGGGACAATCCTCGCCGCCACCCGCGGGTGAGGAGTCTGAGTCGAAGGACGAGGCGCCTGCGGAGGACTCTGCTGACGCCCCCGGCTCCGAGGAGGAAGCTGCGGAGCCCGAGGCGGCTGCGGCAGAGCCCCCTGCCAAAGAGGCGGCCCCTGAGGCGGAGCCTGATCCTGAGGACGATCTTCCTTGGAAGGAGAAGAAGCGGCTCGAGGCGTCCCGCAAGCCCCATAAGGCCAAGGCGCCGCAGAGCCCCGAGGAGCGCAAGGCCGAGCGCTTGGAGGCTCGTAAGGGGCGAGCCGCCCAACGGCGCAAGGAGCGGGCTGCCGCCAAGGCTAAGAAGACTCCTGGAACCGGAACTCCGCCGGCTGTACATGACGCCAACGCCGCCAAGGTGCGACAGGGCATCGTGGTCTCCGACAAGGGTCAGAAATCGATCACGGTCCGGATCGACACGGCGCGGCGCCACCCGACTTACGAGAAGGTCGTGCGCCGCTCCCGCACCCTGCACGCTCACGACGAGCGAAATGAGGCGGGCGAGGGCGACGTCGTTCGGGTCGTCGAGACGAGGCCGTTTTCGAAGACGAAGCGCTGGCGCCTGGTCGAGGTACTGGAGAAGGCGAAGTAGGGCGATGATCCAGCAGGAGTCAAGACTCAAAGTTGCCGATAACTCCGGTGCGCGGGAGATCCTCTGCATCCGGGTAAAGGGCGGCTCTCACCGGCGCTATGCCGGCGTCGGCGACGTGATCACCGCGACCGTCAAACAAGCCAGTCCGCAGGGCGGCGTCCGCAAGGGCGAGGTCGTGCAGGCCGTCGTCGTGCGAACCCGCAAGCAGCTCGGCCGCCCGGACGGCACCTACATCTCCTTCGACGAAAACGCCGCCGTGCTGATCGATCCGGCCAGCAACAACCCGCGCGGCACCCGCATCTTCGGGCCAGTGGCCCGTGAGCTGCGCGATCGCAACTTCATGAAAATCGTCTCGCTCGCCCCCGAGGTTCTCTGATGGCGAAGGCGATGCGGATAAGGACCGACGACATGGTGAAGGTGATCGGCGGCAAGGACTCAGGCAAGACCGGTCGCGTGCTCCGTACCGATCCGAAGCGCCAGTTCATCTATGTCGAGGGGGTCAACATGGTCAAGCGGCACGAAAAAGCGCGCCCGGTCCAGGACGTCCAGAAAGCCAGCCAGCAGATGGGCGGAATCGTCGACAAGGAGGGCCCGATCCACGTGTCCAACGTGATGGCGCTCGACCCCAAAGACAACAAGCCGACCCGGATCGGAATGCGCCTCGACAAAGGCGGCAAGCGCGAGCGCTTCGCCAAGCGAAGCGGGGTGTCGTTCTAGTGGAGGCCGCTACGACCACGCAGTCCCAGGCCGCGCCACCGCCGCGCTTGCGCGAGCGCTACGAGCAGGAGATCCTGCCGGCGCTGATCGAGAAATTTGGCTACTCGACCCCGATGCAGGTGCCGCGCCTGCAGAAGATCGTGCTCAATATGGGAGTCGGCGAGGGCAAGCAAAACGCTAAGTTCCTCGAGGCCGCACAGGAGCAGCTGGCACTGATCGCCGGCCAGCAGCCCAGCGTGCGGCGGGCGCGCAAGTCGATCGCCTCCTTCAAAGTTCGCGAGGGGATGCCGGTTGGCCTCTCGGTCACCCTGCGCCGGGCGCGGATGTGGGAGTTCCTCGACCGACTTTGCTCGATCGCCGTGCCGCGTATTCGCGACTTCCGCGGGCTGAACCCGCGCTCCTTCGACGGTCGCGGCAACTACTCGATGGGCGTCCGCGAGCAGCTGATCTTCCCGGAAATCGATTACGACTCGATTGACGAGGTGCGCGGTCTCGACGTGACGATCGCGACTTCCGCTCAGACCGATCTCGAGGCCTTCGAGCTGCTGTTGCGGCTCGGCATGCCATTTGCCCAGGACGGCAGGCCCGGCAGCAGAGACGCGGAGGCCGAGGCGGCCGCGGAGGAGGAGAAGCGCAAGGAGGAGGCTCGCCTGCGGGCCGAGGCCGAGCAGGCGGCACTCGAGCAATTGAAGGAAGAGAACCCCGACGCATACGCGAAGCCCGAGCCGGAAGCCGGCGAGGAGGGCGAGGGCGGCGCGGAGGGCGAGACCCAAGAGGCCGACGGCTCGGCCGGCGAGGAGACTTCAGAGGATGGCTAAGACTTCCCAGAAGGTGAAGCAGGGCCGCAAAGCCCGGTTTAAGACCCGTGAATACAACCGTTGTCGTCGCTGTGGGCGCCCGCGCGGCTACTACCGCAAGTTCGGCCTCTGCCGGATCTGTCTGCGCGAGGCCGCGCATGAGGGTTACGTCCCCGGCATGACCAAGTCGAGCTGGTAGGCGAACGATGCTGAACGACCCGATAGCCGATTACCTGACCCGGATCCGCAACGCGCTCGGCTCCGGTCACGACGACGTGCTGATCCCCGCTTCGCGGTTGAAGGAAGAGATGTCCAGGATCCTCAAGGAGCAGGGCTACATCCGCGACTTCCACCGCAAGCCTGCCAAGGTTGGCGAGGCGATCGAGATCCGGCTCAAGTACACCGAGGATCGCCGCCCCGTGATCATCGGGCTGGAGCGGGTCTCGCGGCCTGGGCGGCGGCGCTACGTCGATCACAAGGAAGTGCCACGCGTGCACGGCGGCAGCGGCACGGCGATCGTCAGTACCTCGGTGGGCGTGATGACCGGGCACGAAGCGAAGGCGAAAGGTGTCGGCGGCGAGGTAGTCGCCTACGTCTGGTGATCGAACCATGAGTCGCATCGGAAGAAAGCCGATTCCAGTTCCCGAGTCCGTTACGGTCGAGCTGGCCCCTGGGCGGGTCGCGGTCAAGGGCCCGAAGGGCGAGCTGACGCAGAGCCTCTCTGCCGAGATGCAGATCGAGCAGGGCGATGGCGCCGTCACCGTGCAGCGCCCGACCAACCGCGGCGAGCACCGCGCCCTGCACGGCCTGACCCGGAGCCTGATCGCGAACATGGTCGAGGGAGTCACCGACGGCTTCGAGAAGCGCTTGGAGATCCAGGGCGTCGGCTACCGCGCCCAGCTCAAGGGCAAGAGCCTCGAGCTGGCGCTGGGCTACTCCCACCCGGTCTCGGTCGAACCGCCGGAAGGCATCGAGTTCGAGGTTCCGCAGCAGACCGAGATCATCGTGCGGGGAATCGACAAGCAGCTGGTCGGTCAGGTCGCCGCGGACATCCGCAAGCGCCGTCCGCCGGAGCCTTACAAGGGCAAGGGAATCCGCTACCGCGACGAGCACGTCATGCGCAAGGTCGGGAAGAGGGCCTAGCGATGACCGTCCTCACTAAGCGCGAACGTCGCCTGCGTCGTCGCCGCCGGGTTCGTGCCCGGATCATCGGCAGCGCGGAGCGGCCCCGCCTCTCTGTCTACCGCTCCAACCGCGGCGTCTTCGCACAGCTTGTCGACGACAGCGTGGGGCGAACCTTGGCTGCCGTTAATTGGACTGAGCCGGAGCTGCGCAAGTTGTCTGCCAGCGAGCAGGCAACGCGAGCGGGAGAGTTGCTCGCCGAGCGCGCCAAGTCTGCCGGGGTCGACACCTGCGTCTTCGATCGCGGCGGCTACAAGTTCCACGGCCGGGTCAAAGCGCTGGCCGAAGGTGCGAGGGAGAAGGGGCTGAAGTTCTGATGGCCCGCCGCCGCGCCTCGTCCATCCAGCTACCCTGTCCGGTCCGATGAAGGGCATGGACATGACCAACGTGGAGACGGTCAGCCCGCGAGGGCTGGATCTCCAGGAGCGCGTGATCGAGATCAACCGCGTCGCCAAGGTAGTCAAGGGCGGCCGCCGGTTCTCGTTCACGGCGCTTGTCGCCGTCGGCGACGAAGAGGGCGTGGTCGGGATCGGCTACGGCAAGGCCCGCGAGGTCCCGCTGGCGATTCAGAAGGCGGTCGAGAACGCGCGTAAGAGCTTGATCCGCGTGCCCAAATACGGGCAGACGCTGACTCACAAAATCATTGGCCGCTACGGCGCCGGACACGTCGTCCTACGGCCGGCCAGTCCCGGTACCGGAGTGATCGCAGGTGGTGGCGTCCGCGCCGTGCTCGAGCTGGGGGGGGTGCGCGACGTGCTCACCAAGAGCATCGGCACGCAGAACCCGATCAACCTGGTCAAGGCGACGATGGATGGGTTGGTGCGGTTGCGGCGGCCAGAGGAGGTTGCGGAGCTGCGCGGGTTGACCGTTGCCCAGGTGCTTGGGGTACAGAAGTCGAATGGTGCGACCACGATTTCCGCTGAGGGTTCGGAGGACGAGGGACAAACCCCTCAGGCCGCGGGTCCTGTCGGTGCAGGGGACCCACCTCCCCCTCCGGTAGCTAAAGCTTCCTCGGGGGAGGTCCCCCCTACGCCGCCACCCGCGGCAGAGGCGTCTGAGGCTGATTCATCGAAGGCTCCGGCCGAGGAGGCGAAAGCCTCGGCTGTTGATGAGGGCCCGGCCGAGGAGGCGAAAGCCCCAGCCGCTGAGGAGAAAGCTGCGGATGCACCGGCCGCTGAGGAGGCTCCAGCCGAGAAAGCTGAGGAGCAGTCGTGAGCGCTGTCAAGATCAAGCAGGTTCGGTCTGCTGCTGGGACCAATCCGAGCCAGAAAGCTACGTTGGCTGCGCTGGGACTGGGGAAGATCAACAGGTCTGTCGAGCGCAAGGACTCG
>DATNGU010000358.1:0-3622 GCA_035605775.1 Solirubrobacterales bacterium
AACCGGCGCCGCTCGCTCGGCTGGGTCGAGCTGACCTACTGGCTCTACCGTCCGGGGCTGGGCTGGGAGCGGATCGTTCGACGCGCCGGCCCGGCCCAGGTCGAGGCGGCCAGCCATGTCCGGGTCCTGCTGAAGGACGACCCGGCGCTGGTCCCGCTGGAGACGCTGCCAGGCCGCGACCAGTACGAGTTCCCGCCCGGAGAACAGCCCCCCTGGCGCTGGAACGTCCGCGGCACCTATCCGGGGTGGTCGAGCTAGACCCTCCTAGGTCCCGGCGCTCGCCGCAGTCTTGCCTTCGAGCGCCTCGTCCTCCTGTGCCTGCCGGATCAGCCCGCGCCAATCCGTCGTGCGAAAGACGAGCAAGAGGGCGGCGAAACCGAGCACTACCGACCAGGCCGCCATCGCGATCTGCGTCCCGACCGAGAAGGAGAGAACAGCCGAGCGCGTCGGCCCGTGCAGCGTCGCCACCAACAAGGCCTGCTGAGCGCCGGCGCCGCCGGGCGTGAAAGGGACGATGTTGGCAATCGCCTGAACGCTCATCACCAGCATCACCTTGCCGATCGAGCCGCCGATGCCGAAGGCCTCAAGGAAGAACCAGAAGGCAGCGAAGCGAAGGGCCCAGCCGACTCCCTGCCAGGCCGCAACCTCGCGCAGGTAGCGGCGTGGCGTGGCGAGGATGACGATCCCCTGTTTGACCCGGTCCCAGAAGCGCCGCACCCGGTGCGCCAGCAGGTAGATCCCGATTGCAATTGCCAACAGCAAGGTCCCCAACATGATCAGGAAGATCTGGGGGTGTTCCGCCCAGAAGGAGATCTCGAAGGCGGGCAAATCGGGTAGTCGGGGGGGCTTCGGCAGCAGCCCCTGCGAAACCGCGTAAAAGAGGACCAACAGCCCGACGGTCGTGTCGAAAACGGTCTGCACGAGGAAAGAGGAGGTGACCGCCGGGTAGGAAGAGTGCGGGATCTGCCGCTTGGCCAGGAAGACTTTGGTGACGTCACCGGCGTGTGCCGGGAGGATCGCGTTGATACCCGCCCCCGCCAGGTAGGCGGCGCTGAGCCGCAAGAAGGAGATGCGAACATCGGGGTAGGCGGCGCGCAGCACGTTGCGCCAGGCCCAAGCCCGCGCCAGTTGCATCGCCGCCAAGCAGATCAGCGCCAGCGCAAACGGAGTCCAGTCGATATCCGAGAGGTGGCCGAAGAACGCCGCCGCGGCCCGGGCGAAGGATTCGGCGCTGGATGCGAAGTCGGCGAGTGACATCGCAGTTACACTAGCCCGCTCGTGTCAGAGCCAGAGACGACTCAGACCGTGCCGGCAGCGCCCCGCGACCCCGCCGACGAAGCGATGTGCGCGCGAGCGCGCGAGCGCTTCACGGGCGACCGCGGCAGCCGTTTCCGGCGCCGCCGCAAGCGCCACGCGGAGCTGCCTAACCTGATCATCATCGGTGGCCTCAAGTGCGGCACGACGAGCATCCACCACTACCTCGGCCTGCACCCGGAAATCCACATGTCGAAGCCGAAGGAGCTCAACTTCTTCGTCGAGGAGTTGAACTGGGACCTCGGCCTCGACTGGTATGCGAGCCGCTTCGACGGCCGCTGCAAGGCGCGCGGTGAGTCTTCCCCCCATTACACGAACCTGCCCCGCTTCCATGGAGTCCCGGCGCGGATCAAGGAGCACTGCCCCGACGCGCGCCTGCTCTACATGGTGCGCGATCCGATCAAGCGCATCCTCTCGCACTGGGTGCACGCGACAGGCGCTGGCTATGAGACGCGCGAGCTGGTTCCGACCTTGTCCCAGCCCGACTCTTCCTACATCCAGCGCTCGCTGTACTGGCTGCAGCTGCAGCCTTACCTGGAGCTATTCGACCGCTCCCAGATCGAGGTGATCACGCAGGAGGAGCTGCAGTCAGAACGCGAGCAGACGATGCGCAAGGCATTCAGCTTCGCCGGGGTCGATGAGACCTTCACCTCCGAGCAGTTCGACCGTGAGTGGGAGAAGTCAAGCGCCAAGCAGGGCGACAAATACCAGCTGATGGAGAAGCTGATCAAACTGCCGGGACTGCGCTCCTTCGACCGCAATTTCGACCGGCTGCCCGAGTCGCTGCGCTGGATCGTCGAGAAAGTCGTCCACGATCCAGAGAAGCCGCCAGCGCCCAAGCCAAAGCTCCCCGACGATCTCTTCGAGACGGTCCGTAGCCACTTCGGCGCCGACGTCGCCGCCCTGCAGGAGTTCGCCGGGCGCGAGTTCGCCGGCTGGCACGACTACTCCTAGCGCCCATTAGGCTCCGCCGGATGCGGCGCCTCCTTCCTGAGCCCGGGCCAACGACGATTGAGGAGCAACTCGACTCTTACCGGCCGTGGGAGGAGTCACGCGAGGATCGGCCCTTCGTCGCGATGAACTTCGCCGCCACGGTCGACGGGCGGGCCACGATCGGCGGCGTCTCGGGCCCGATCGGCTCCGAGACGGACACTGCGATGCTCGTGGGCCTGCGCGACCGCTTCGATGCGGTGATGATCGGCGCCGGGACGATGCGGGCCGAGCGATACAGCGGGCTCGATCGACGCCTGGTCGTGGTCGAAAGTGGGCCGGACGGCCGGGCCGATCTGCCCGCGCTGCTGCGCTCGCTGCGCAAGGAAGGTGTGAAGGCCCTCCTCTGTGAGGGCGGGCCGACCCTGCACGGCGCGCTGCAGGCCGACGGCCTGGTTGACGAGCTCTTCCTGACGATCGCGCCGAAGCTGAGCGGCGGCGGCGTGCCGCCGCGCATCCTCGAGGGCGAGCTGGACGAGGTGATCACGCTTGAGCTCACCTGGCTGCTGGAGGACGGCGGGGAGCTCTTCGCCCGCTACAGCCCCCGCTGAGTTAGCTTTCCCTCGATGGATTTCAAGCCCAGCCCCCAAGTCGAGACCCTGCGCGAGCGCATCCTCGACTTCATGGACGAGCAGATCTACCCGCAGGAGCGGGAGATCATGGAGGCACTCGATGCCGAGGTGGCGCCCGGTGTCCCCTACCCGAAGATCCTGGTCGAGGTTCGCGAACGGGCCAAGTCGGAGGGACTGTGGAACCTCTTCATGCCGGACGAGCGCTTCGGTCCCGGCCTCTCCAACTGGGAGTACGGGCTGCTCTGCGAGGAGATGGGCCGCAGCCCGGCGGCGGCGCCGATGGCCTTCAACTGCGCCGCGCCCGACACCGGCAACATGGAGATCCTCGCCGAGCACGGGACCGAGGAGCAGCGCGAGCGCTGGCTCGAGCCCCTTATGGAGGGACGAATCCGGTCCTGCTTCTCGATGACCGAGCCGGAGGTCTCCGGCTCGGACCCGACCCTGCTGCAGGCGCGTGCGGTGCGCGACGGCGAAGAGTGGGTTATCGACGGCCACAAGTGGTTCACCTCCGGTGCCGTGGGGGCCGAGCTGGCAATCGCGATGGTCGTCACCGACGCCGATGCGCCTCCCTACGCCCGCGCCTCGATGATCTGCGTGCCGACCGACACGCCCGGCTTCAACCTGGTGCGCCCGATCCCGGTGATGGGCCACGCCAAGGGACCCGGCCACTGCGAGATCCGCTACGAAGGGTGCCGCGTCCCCGCCGCCAACCTGCTCGGCGAGCAGGGAGCCGGCTTCGCCGTCGC
>DATNGU010000359.1:0-2092 GCA_035605775.1 Solirubrobacterales bacterium
ATCGGCGCCCCGTCGGGCGAGCAGGCCGATCGCACCGAGGAGCTGATGAGCGCGGTCAGCCGCCTACTGCGGCGTTGAGCGGCTACTCGTACTGCAGCGACTCGAGCACGTCCAGCCGAGAAGCGCGCCTGGCTGGCGGGATCGCCGCGAGCACGCCGAGGGCGGCGGCAAAGATCAGCAGCACGATCAGCGAGCCGATCGGGTAGGAGAGGGTGAAGCCTTCATCCTTCAAGGGCTGGGAAATCAGCGCCGCGAAGATCACCCCGAGCACCATGCCGAGGATGGCGCCGATCAGTGCCGTGATCACCGCCTCGTAGCGGATCATCGTCCGCACCTGGCGGCGCGACATGCCGATCGCCCGCAGCATCCCCAACTCCCGCGTGCGTTCGTGGATCGAGAGCGCCAGCGTGTTGGCGATCCCGAACAGGGAGATCACGATCGCCATCAACAACAGGGCGTAGAAGAGGTTGACGATCTTGTTGACCTGGTCTTCGCGGCTTTCCTTCAGTTCCTGCTGGTTCATCACTTCCGCGGTTGGGTACGCGACTTCAACCAGTTTCGTCAGCAACGCCTGCACGGTGGCGGCGTCGGCTCCGGGGGCCGTCTCGACGAAGTCGATCGTGTCCTGGGTCTGGCCGAAGTCGCGGGCGAGGGTGCCTTGAGTGATGAGAACGCTGCCGAATACGCCGAGCTTCGAGTCGAACTCGCCGACGACCTCGAAGCTCGGGCGCCTGCGGGTCTGGCTCAACAGGCGGAAGCGATCGTCGACTTCGAGGTCGTGTTCGGAGGCGAAGGAGTCGGAGAGGATCGCCTGTCCGTCGCCGAGGTTGCGAAGGGTCGAGGGCCCGCCTTGCTTCCATTCGACCTTGACCGTCTTCTCGACGTTTGGCGTCGGCGCTGAGACGCGCGCGCCCGCTCCGCTGCCGACCAGCTTCGCCTGCGCCGAGCGAACCGTGGCGACGAGCTCCACGCCCGGCACCTTGCCGGCGGCCGCCGCCGTCCCGTTCGGGATCGGCGAAAAGCCGTCGGTGTTCTGGATCACCAACCCGCCGGCGAAGTTTTCGTCGACGACCTGGGCGACCGAGCTCTTCAGCCCGGCGGCGAAGACGGTGACGAAAGTAACCAGGGCGAGGCCGATCATCAGCGCCGCTGCGGTGACCGCGGTGCGGCTCGGATTGCGCTGTGCGTTCTCACGCGCGAGACGGCCGGTGAGGCGGCGCAAACGCTCCAGCGGCCAGCCGGCGACGGTGGCCAGCGGCGGCACCAGCCGCGGGCTGAAGAGCGAGACGCCGAAAACCATCGCCACCGCGCCGGCGCCGATCAGGCCGGCCGCGGCGCCCGCGCTGGCATTGCCGAAGAGGCCGGCAAGGACCATCCCCAGACCGACCAGGCCAAGCAGGATCGAGAAAGCGAGCGAGAGCAATCGCCGGCGCCGGCTCGGCGCCGGCGTGAAGGCGTGGAGCGCCGCTATCGGCGGTACGCGGGTCGAGCGCAGGGCGGGAATCAGTGAGGAAACGGCGGTGACGACGACGCCGACCAACAGCGAAACGACGACCGTGCGCGACTCCATCACCAATCCGGTCGTGGGCAGATCAACGCCGAAGGCGTTGAGCAGGGCGTTCAGCACCAGCGCGATGACGAAGCCACCGGCGATGCCGACCAGCGCGCCCAGCAACCCGATCGCCACCGCCTCGACCATGACCGAAGAGAGGATCTGGCGGCGCGAAGCCCCGAGCGTGCGCAGCATGCCGAACTCCGTCACCCGCTGGGCGACGGTGATCGAGAAGGTGTTGAAGATCAGGAAGGCGCCGACGAAGACGGCGATGAAGCCGAAGACCAACAGGAAGGTCTGCAGGAAGCTGAGGTTGTCGCGAATTTCTTCCGAGCCTCGGTCGGCGTTCTCCTGGGCGGTCTCGACCCGCACCGAGGACGGCATCTTGCGCTCGATCCGGCGCTTGAGCAGGTCTGCTGACACCCCCTCCTCGGCGGCGACGGAAATCTGGTCGAAGCGGCCCACCTTGTTGGTGACGAGCTGCGCCTGGGGCAGCGTCAGCTGGGCGATGCTGGCGCCGCCGAAGGAGGCGCTGCCGAG
>DATNGU010000360.1:0-5581 GCA_035605775.1 Solirubrobacterales bacterium
GATCGGCGACCGGCTTGCCCCGCTCGTAGTCCTGGGTCCAGACGTGGCCGTCGCGCCTGATCTCGAGATGGAGGCGCTCGGAGAGGGCGTTGACGACGGAGACGCCGACGCCGTGCAGGCCGCCGGAGACTTTGTAGCCGCCGCCGTCGCCGAACTTGCCACCGGCGTGCAACGTCGTCAGCACCACCTCGGCTGCCGGTCGTTTCTCCTTTTTCAGTTCTTCGACCGGGATCCCACGGCCGTCGTCGGAGACGGTGCAGCTGTCATCGGGGTGGAGGACGACGCGAACCGCGCTGCAGTGGCCGGCGATCGCCTCGTCGACGGAGTTGTCGACGACCTCATAGACGAGATGGTGAAGCCCACGCGGTCCGGTCGAGCCGATGTACATGCCGGGCCGCTTGCGAACGGCTTCCAGGCCCTCCAGGACGGTGATGTCCTTGGCGCCGTATGAATCTCCTGCCGTCTGGCCCCCGCCAGCGTTCTCGTTCGTCTTAGGCAACTGATCCTTTCAAGGTCTCACAGAAAACCCCAACCGCAGCACACTGGGTGCGCCGGGTCGGGGCAGAAATCAAGTTGACATAAGGATACCAGTTCAACCCCCCTGCAAGCCGCGCGCCGGCGCTAAAAAGGCCTGCAAATTACGGTAAATCGTGACTAGTCTCGATCGCTTTCCACACGAAAGCGCAAACTGCGTGGGGCGTCCTCCCCAAGGCGCTCTCGCAGCCCCCTCTGGAGCTGCTCTTGCATCAGGTCCAGCTCCTGCGCCCAGATCGGGTCCGAACAGGCGATGATCACCGCACCGTCGCGTTCCGCCACTGGCCGCGATGCGGCCGCCACCCGCTCTCCAACTACCTCGGCCCAGACGCTCTGCAGAGTGGCGAGGGGCGTTTTGGGGGCGGCGCGCTGGAGGGCAGCACGAAGCCCCTGCGAGGCGCGGCGTGGGACGCGACGTCGGCTCACGCCGCGGCAGAGTGGGTGGCGGGGAACGGCAGCTGCAGGAGGCAGTCCAGCGCGCGCGAGGGTACTGACTCGGCGGCGGCGGCGGTGATCAACGCCTGACCGCCCGCTGTGAGGCGCTCGACCAAGCGCTCGCGGCGATCCGGGTCGAGCTCGCTCATCACATCATCAAGCAAGAGCAGTGGGGCGACCCGGTGCGCCGTGAGCAGCGCCTCGCGCTCGGCGAAGAGCAGCGCCAGGAGAGCCGCCCGCTGCTGTCCCTGCGAGCCATAGCGGCGTAACGACTTGCCCGCCGTCGCGATCCTCAACTCGTCCAGGTGTGGGCCCCACGAGGTGCGGCCGAGTCTCAAGTCGGCTTCGCGGCGTTCCGCAAGGCCGACGCGTATCTCCGCGGCCGGACCGGCCGCGCGTGGCGCGTACTCCAGCGTCGCTTCTCCACCCAGCCCCAGGTCTGCGGCTGCCGTGGCGAAGGGAGCGGCCAACTCGGCCACCGCTTCCGAGCGCGCCAAGATCAGGACCGCGGCAGCCTCGGCCAGCGTCGTGTCCCATATGTCCAGATCCGCCGCTGGGTAGCCGGCGGCCAGCCGCACCAGCAGCGCGTTGCGCTGAGCGAGTGCCTGACCGTAGGCCTGGCGCAGCCCCGAGCGGGACGGCCAGCGAGCGGCCACATAGCGATCGAGGTGGGCGCGGCGCTCTGCCGGCGGCCCCTTGACCAGCGACAGGCGGTCGGGCGAGAAGACGGCCACCGGGGGCCGGTGGCGTGCGAGGACGGTGGACTCACCCGCGCTGCCGTCGAGCAGGTGCCGGCGCCCATCTCTGCGACTGACCGAAGCGAGCAGGCGGTGCTCCACCCCATCCTCGTCGCGCACAACGGCCTGGGCGCGGGCGAACTGGCCACCGAAAGGGATCAACTCGCGTCGGTCCGAGGTGCGAAATGAGCGACCGGTCAAGGCAAAGTAAAGAGCCTCGAGCAGGTTGGTCTTACCCGCGCCGTTGGGGCCAATCAGGCTGACGATCCCCTCGCCCAGCTCGACCCGCACGTCGTTCAGGCTGCGCAGCGGCCTCGCTTCGACGGCGGTGACCAGCACCGGCCCTCCCGCTCAGACGTTGAGGCGGATCGGCATCACGAGGTAGCGGAAGTCTTCGTTGTCGACCGGCTGCAGCAGGCCTGGACGCAGCGGTGAGATCAAGCGCAGCACCACCTCGTCCCCCTCGACGCTTTCGATCCCGTCGCGGAGGAACTCTGGATTGAACCCAATCTCCAACGTCTCCCCCTCGAACGACGCCGGCATCGTCTCCTCGGCATCGCCGATATCCGGGGTCGACGCCGAGATCTTGAGCTCTCCCTGAGAAAACGCCAGGCGCAGCGGGGCGTTGCGCTGGGCGAGCTGGCTGACGCGCCTGACCACCTCGAGGAATTCGGGCCGGGGCAGGCGCACGTCGTGCTCGTAGGACTCCGGCAAGAGTTGTCGAAAGTTGGGGAACTGGCCGTCAATCAGCCTCGTATTGAGGAGGATCGACCCTGCCTTGAAAACCGCTTGGTTGGGAAGCAGGCTGACGGCGACCTCATCGAGCTCGTCGCCGGTGACGATCCGCCCAAGCTCGCGCAGCGCCTTAGCCGGGATGTTGGCCTCCAGCTCACCGCCGATGCCGCTCTCCAGCTCGGTTCTCTTCACCGCCAGGCGGTAGGAGTCGGTCGCTACCATCGTCATCTCCTCGCCCGCGGCGGTGACCAATACGCCAGTGAGGACAGGGCGCATGTCGTCACGCGAGGCGGCACGAGCCACAAGCTCGATCGTCTCGGCGAGGGCGGGGGCCGGAATCTTCAGCGGCTCGGCTCCCTCGTTTGGCAGTTTCGGAAAGTCCTCGGCGGGCAGAACCCGGAGGTGGAAGCTCGAGCCCCCACTGCGAATCTCTACGTCGCGCTCGGACTCACGCTGCACGATCTCGACCCCGGCGTCACCAAGGGATCGGGCGAGCTCGGCGAGGAGCCGGCCGGGGAGCAGGACTGAGCCGACGTCGCCGACGTCGGCCTCCATCTCGGTGCGCAGCCCCATCTCACCGTCGGTCGCAGCGAGCGTGACACCGCTCTCCGAAGCGCTCAGCAGGATCCCGGAAAGGGCCTGGGTCGCGGCGCGCGTGGAAACTGCTCTAGAGACGATCGACAACTTGGAGACAAGGTCGTCGCGTTTGATGGTCAGCTTCAAATGACTGATGTCCTCTTGAGTTGGATTAGCACTTGTGGAAACTGCTGAAAGCATCGGAAATCGGCAGGTTCATGCGATTTTCTGGTTGTGGACATGTCTGGGGAGACGAGTGATTCTTACAGCGCGGGCGGCGGTCAGGCCGATCCGGCGCGGGGGCTGTGGATTGAGGAGCGCAACTCGTTCACTTGCCGTGCGAGCTCGGTGTCGCCGATCAAGGTCGCCTCGACGCGGCGCAGCGAGCTGAGGATCGTCGTGTGATCACGCCCGCCATAGAGCCGGCCGATCTGGGGTAGTGAAAGGTCGGTCGACTCGCGAGTGAGGAGGATCGCGATCTGTCGGGCGCGGAGTGGTGTGGCGGCCCGGCTGCTACCGACGAGCTCGGCGCGGGAAATGCCGAAAGCAGTCGCGACCTGCTGCTGGATTTCCTCCACCGTCGTCGGCCCGCTGGGCTGGGAGCGGTTGGGAATCAGTTCGGCGATCAGCTCAGGGCTGAGGGGCTTGGCGGTAAGCGAAGCATGGGCGATCACTTTGGTCAGGGCACCGTGGAGGCGGCGGACGTTGGCGTCGATGCGCCGGGCGATCTCAGAGAGCGCGTCACGATCGTCAGCCTCAAGGCCAGCCTCTTTCGCCAGCCTTTGGACCACGGCAAGCCGCATGGCGAGCTCGGGCGGTTCGACCGGGATGGTCAGGCCCCACTCGAAGCGGTCGCGCAGTCGTGAGGCCAGGGTTGAGAGCTCGCTGGGAAGCCGGTCGGCCGAGAGGACGAGCTGGCTTCCCCCCTCGTAGAGGGCGTTGAAGGTGTGGAAGAACTCCTCTTCGGTGTGCTGCTTTCCCTGCAGGAACTGGATGTCATCGATGAGCAGCACGTCGAGATCGCGGTAGTGGCTCTTAAACCTCTCCGCCCCGCTTGAGCGAAGGGCGCCGACGAACTCGTTGGTGAAGCGCTCGGCGGTGGTGTAGCGGACGCTGAGGCCAGGCGCGTTGGTGCGCAGGTAGTTGGCGATCGCACCGAGGAGGTGGGTCTTGCCAAGCCCGGGCGGGCCATGTAGGAAGAGCGGGTTGTAAGCCTCCGAGGGCGTCTCCGCGACGGCCAGGGCGGCGGCATGGGCGACCCTGTTGCCCTCGCCGATCACGAACCGCTCGAATGTGTAGTTGGGGTTGAGCTCTAGCGCCGCCGCGCTATCGACCTGCCTGGTCTGCTTCTCCCCGTCTTTGGCGAATGCGACCTCGCTCAGTTCAGTCGATACAGCGGCGAGCGCTTCGCGCAGCAGCGGGGAATAGCGTCGTTCCACCCAGGCTCGGATCCCGTCGGGCGCGGTGAGGTAGAGCGTCGTGCCCTGGGTCCCTGCAGCACACAGCGGCTCCAGCCAGATCTTGAAGGTCGACTCGGGAACGGCCGCCCGCAGGCGTCCTTGGACGTCCCCCCAGAGGGCATCGAGGTTCTGTCCAGCCGAGTCATCGCGCACCGCGGGCGACGATAGCGGCGGCTTCGCTCCTCGATTCGGGGCGGGTCGCAAATGCCGAAGAAAGATTCTCAATGGCAATAGCGGCGGTGGTGCCCGGGGGACGGAGTGCGTCCGTATACTGCGACGGCCAATGAAGCGGACTTACCAGCCGAAGAAGCGAAAGAGGGCCAAGACGCACGGGTTCCGAGCTCGGATGGCGACGCGCGGTGGCCGGGCGATCTTGAAGCGCCGGCGGCGTAAAGGCCGTCAGCGCCTCACGCCATAGAGATGCCGAAGCGACGGCGTCTCTCGCGCAGCGGCGAGTTCGACCGCGTCTACCGTGACGGCTCTTCTCACGCGACGCGCTATTTGGTGCTCTACAGCTTTCCCCGCAAGGAGGACGAGGAGCGGGACGTCAGGCTCGGGGTCTCCGTGAGTCGCAAGGTTGGGGGCGCGGTGGACCGCAACAAGGTCAAGCGGACGCTGCGCGAGGCTTTCTGGGCGCTCTCAGAGAGCCTGCCCGCTCAGCACGATTTCGTCATCGTCGCCCGATCGGAGATCGGCGCCTTGATCGAGCGGGAGAGAACCGATGGCGTCAGAACAAGCCTTGAAGAGGCGCTCGAGCAAGCGGGCTACCGGGAGCGTTCCACGTGAAACGGGCGCTGCTGTCCCCGATTGCCGCTTACCAGCGCTGGGTCTCGCCCTCGCTACCCCGCCGCTGCCGCTACGAGCCGACCTGCTCCGCCTACGCGGCGCAGTCGATCCGCCGCTTCGGCGCCCCCCGCGGTCTCCTCCTCGCCAGTTGGCGGCTGCTGCGCTGCAACCCCTTCAGCCACGGAGGCTTTGACCCAGTACCGGACCGCTTCACTCTGCGTGTTGGCCCAGTAGACCCTTCCGGCAATCACCGTGAGGCTCGCACGTGATCCCGGCCAACATCCTGCAGCCGCTAATCGACGTCGGCAACTCGGTCCT
>DATNGU010000361.1:0-2126 GCA_035605775.1 Solirubrobacterales bacterium
ATCTCGGGGTCCGAACCCTTCGCATACCCAACTCCCTCGGTGGAAGTCACCGGGCTTGCGATCGACTCTCAGGATCGACCTGTGCTCACGGGGGTCTTCGTCGAGCATGTGACCCTCTGCTATCCCGGAACCGCGGTTGGATGGCATGGCTCATATGTGGCCCGGCTGACTGTCCCGGGAAATCTAGATCCGAGCTTCCACGGCAGTGGTGTACTCGAGATCGCCGACATGGCTGATGCTAGCCGGCCAACACTGGCTTCGACCAACCGCATCCTTTACGTCGGCGCGGGGGAAACGCAGTGCTTACGGGGCGCGCCGGGCGGCCCGACCACCCTTACTGCGTTGGGCGAGGATGGACAGTTAGATCTCGGCTTCGGGACGAACGGCTATGTGGCTCTTGGCCCCATCGAACCACGGGCCATGGGGGTGGATCGACGAGGGCGGATATTTATCGCCGGTCCGATTCTCGAGTCCAGCGAATATGAGGAAGAGCCGGAATTGAAGATGGTGATGATTTCGCCCGCTGGCGTACTGAACGCAGAGTTCGGATATCGAGGGTTCGCGCATATCCCATCCTGGATGTCGACCTCTGCTATTGCGATCGACCGACTGGGCCGAATTCTGCTTGCGGGGTCCGACCTCATCGAGCCTCTCAAACGCAGCCGCTTCCAGTTGGTACGCATGAAGCCGTCCGGCAAGATCGACCGTCGCTTCGGACACGGTGGCTCAGTGAGAACGGGCTTCGGTGGAAGGACGCTTGCCGAACCAACGGAGATCCTCGTCGACCCTCATGGTCGGATCCTCGTCGGGGGTGTCATCTCCAGTCCTCGCCTCGGCGCTGGCAACGGAGTCGGCCTAGCCCGCTATCTGGGCGGATAGCAGACCCACTCAGGCGGTCAGTCCGTCGGGCAGCCGTCGCTCGACCTCCAGCTTCTGCAGGTGTGCCTCCATCACCAGCGCAGCCGCCGGGCGGAGCTCGGCGGGGACATCGGACCAGGCCTCGGCCAGCAGCGTTTCCTTGGAGCGCTCGCCCCGGTCGAGGGCGGCGAGCAGGCGGCGCTCGCGCATCTCGCGGTGCTCGACGTACTCGGCCAGCTTCGCCGGCGGGTCGGTCACCCAAGGGCCGTGGCCGGGGCAGATCAGCTCGATCGGCTTGGCTTGTAGCAGTCGCAGTGAGTCCATGTAGGCCGCAAGCGAGCCACCGTCGGGAGGGACGAAGGTCGAGCCCTCCCCCAGAACCAGGTCACCGCTGAAGCAGACCCCGTCGGTGGTGAGGAAGCAAACGTGGTCGGCCGCATGGCCGGGGGTGGCGAGGACTCGCAGGCCCGCATGCTCCTCGCCGCCAGCCGGCAGCATGACGTCATCGAACCGCTCCGCCCCGGCGGCGTGATCGCCGTGACCGTGGGTGAGCAGGACCAAGCCGACCCCACCTCGCTCCTCAGCCGCAGCCCGAACCGCCTCGAGATGCCCGGCATCATCGGGCCCGGGATCGATCACCACACACGGATCTGACCCATATAAGTAGGTGTTCGTCCCGGCCAACGTCATCGGCCCCGGGTTGGGGGCCGTCAGCCGCCCTATCTCCGGGTGGCCGGGGGCCAGCTCAAGCAGCGCTGGCCGCGACCTCGGCGGCGATCGCCTCGCGGGCCTCGTCGGGCTCGAGCACGACGAGGTCGCCGGCGCCGCGCAGGATCTCGCGCGAGAGGTAGGCGGTGCTCTTGTAGGGGAGGTCGACGACGATCGCGCCGTCGGCGAGCTCCTCGACCACCTGCCGCTCCTCCTTCAACCAGCGCGCCCGCTCCGGCGAGACCCAGACGCGAGCGCTCTCGGAGGCCTCCATCTCGTCCCCGCTCATCCAGGGCTCGATCCCGATCTCGGCCTGGATCCCGAGGCGCGGCTCGAAGCTCTCGTCGCTGATCTTCGCCTCCTTGATGCGGTCCAACTTGAAGTGGCGCACCTCCTCGCGGCCGAGGTCGAAGGAGGCGACGTACCAGCCCTCCTTGCCGTTCTGCAGCTTGTAGGGCTCCACCAGCCGCTTCGAGAACTGGTCCTCGTTGGGCTTGTAGTAGTGCAGCTCCAGAAGCCGCCGATCGGCAATCGCCCGGTTGGCGATCGCGGCAACGCCG
>DATNGU010000362.1:0-2280 GCA_035605775.1 Solirubrobacterales bacterium
CCTGCTCGCCAGAGGCGATCTTTACTGCGATGCTCGGGCTGGTCAGAGCGAAGTGGGCCAGCAGGCGCTGCTGCAGGGGCGCAACCGTTACCTCGACCTTGTTGTGCTCGATCGCTTTTACGACTGCGCTTGCCACCTGAGCTGGGGTGCCGGTGCCGAGGCCGGGAATCGGAGGCGCTCCCGAGTCTGAGTACATGCCCGCTTCTCGGATCGTGCCAGGAGAGACCAGCGAGACGCCGATTCCCTGCGGGTCGAGGTCGGCCCGTAGGCCCAGGGCGAAGCCGCGCAGGCCGAACTTGGTCGCGTTGTAGATCGAAGAGAGCGGGGTCGCCGACTTGCCCGAGAGCGAGGAGATGAAGACCATGTGGCCCGATCCCTTCTCGAGCATCGCCGGCTCGAGGGCGCGGGCAAGCAGGATCGGCGCCTCGAGGTTGACTCGCAGAGCACCAGTCAGCTCCTCAGCGGAGAAGTCAGGCAATCGCCCGGTGCCTGGCAATCCCGCATTGGCGATGAGGATGTCGACGTCTCCGGCTTCGGCGGCGAGCTTCTCGGCGGCGCCGGGGTCGGCGAGGTCAGCCGGTAGCACTCGGTGTTCCTCGCCCGGCAGCTCCGTGGCCAGCGCCTCCAGCGCCTCCGCCTTGCGGCCGCTGAGGGTCAGCGTCGCACCGCGCTCGGCCAGCGCCGCGGCGATTGCACGCCCTAGGCCGCCCGTGGCGCCGGTGAGGAGAGCTGTGCGGCCGGCAAGTTCCATCCCAAGGCGCAAGCTACCACCCAGCCCGCCGACAGGATTCCGGAGTGAAAGTGCGAAAGGCCACAAAATGTTGGTTTTCTGTGAGCATCCGCCCGGGCAATCGTCTACACTGCCCGCCGTTCCGAACAACCGAAACGCCGAATCCCGCCAGCCAAAGGCTACGCGGGAGCGGGGGAACCACGTTTTCGGGGCTAACTCGCCCGACTAGGGCGGGGGCGCAGGCTCCTTTCGCGCTAGCCCGACAGCTAACCCCGTAGGCCGACCAAGGAGATCGGTTTGCCTAAGAACAGCTCAAAGCTCAAGGCGGGGGTAGTCGCAATCGCGGCTGTCATGGCCCTCGCGCTCGTTTCCACCGGCGCCAGCGCCAGCTGCCGCGGTGGCGGCCTAACCCCGGCCGAAGTCGATATCTGCACCCCTACCCCGAAAGCAAGGCTTCTAGACAACGGGATGCTGATTCCCCCCCAGTCGGCGCCCCCCAGGGTCAAGGCCGTGATCGCGGCCGCCAATCGCATCCGCACCAAACCATACGTCTGGGGCGGCGGCCACGGCCGCTGGTGGGACAGCGGCTACGACTGCTCGGGCTCGGTCAGCTTCGCCCTGCACGGCGGAGAATTCCTCGAAAGCCCGCTTCCCTCCGGCCCGATGGAGCGCTGGGGCCTGGGCGGCGAAGGTCGCTGGATTACCGTCTACGCCAATCCCGGCCACGCCTACGCGGTGATCGCCGGCTATCGCTGGGATACCTCCGGCAACGGCGACGGCAGGACCGGCCCGAGCTGGCACGAAGACCTGCGCGACAACGTCGGCTTCATCGCCCGCCACCCGGCCGGCTTCTAAGCCCGCCGGCCACGCACGGTTCGTACGCCATCCCGGCCAACTGGCCGGGATGGTTTTGTCCTTGACCTCCTGAACCACTCGGATAACTTCTCCGTGTAGCCACTCCACCTGACATCCGCTTGGCCAACCTCACCAAGCGCTATGGCGAGGTACAGGCGGTTGCGGGCATAGACCTGGAGATCGAGGCCGGGGAGTTCTTCACGATGCTCGGGCCGTCGGGGTCGGGCAAGACGACGACGCTGCGGATGATCGCCGGCTTCGAGGACCCCAGCGGCGGCACGATCGAGTTGGCCGGCGTGGATATGGGAGGGGTTCCCCCTTACGACCGCCAGGTCAACACGGTCTTCCAGGACTACGCGCTGTTTCCCCATATGACCGTCGGCGAGAACGTCGACTACGGGCTGCGCGTGGCCGGGGTCGACAAGGCGGAGAGGGCACGCCGGCGCGACGAGGCGCTGGAGATGGTCCGCCTCCCCGACTACGGCGAGCGCAAACCGAGCGAGCTCTCCGGCGGCCAGCGACAGCGGGTCGCGCTCGCCAGGGCGATCGTCAACCGGCCCCGGGTGCTGCTGCTCGACGAGCCACTGGGCGCCCTCGACCTGAAGCTGCGCGAGCAAATGCAGAGCGAGCTGAAGACGATCCAGGGCGAGGTGGGCATCACCTTCGTCTACGTCACCCACGACCAGGACGAGGCA
>DATNGU010000363.1:0-8375 GCA_035605775.1 Solirubrobacterales bacterium
CAACTGCGCCCACTGTCGTCGCCTCCTCGTTTACCTCAAAAGAATTTGTGCAAGATTAACAGCAATTCAGGCTCCCGCATCAGGCTGCGGAGCGGGCTTCAGCCCCCTCTGGGGCGGCATCCCGGGACAAGGTCCCATGCCGGCTCCTGACGAGGTAGAGGCCGATTGCGCCGACGAGCATCATTGCAAGGCTCTCCAGTTGGGCGGAGGTGAGGCCGAGCGCGACATCGCTGTTGCGACGCATGAACTCGACCAAGAATCGCTCGGCGCCGGCGTAGATGAGGTAGATCGCGAACAGCACCCCGGCCCGGAAACGTTCGCGCAGTTGCCAGAGGATCCATGCCCCCAGCCCCATCGCCAAGGTCTCGTAGATCGGGGTCGGGTGGACGGTCTGATCGGTCGGCACCGTGCCATCGGGGTAGGACATCGCCCAGGGGCCGTCCCAGGCTCTGCCGTAGTCCCCGTCGCCGGAGAGCTGGCAGCCGACCCGGCCAATCGCGTAGCCAAGGGCCAGCGCCGGCGCCGTCAGGTCGAGTAGGGCCAAGCGGACAAAGTCGCGGTACCAGGCCCAGAGCAGAACCGCGATCGCGCCGCCGAGCGCGCCGCCGTACCAGACAAGTCCCGAGCCGGAGAAGATGTTGCCGAGCAGGTCGTCCTTGACGCTGTCGTAGTTCTGAATCAGGAAGTAGAGGCGCGATCCGACGATGCCGCCGAGCAGGGCGGAGAAGCCGATCTCATAGGCCCAGTCGACCGGCTTGCCGATCTCCCCCAGGCGCTTCCAGACCAGCGCCCCCCCGGCGAGGAAAGCGAGGGCGAACATCAGGCCGAAGGTCTGGAGCGTCAGCGGGCCGAGGGTGATCTCCGGATACATGAGCTACTCGGCCAGAAGCGTGCGCAGCAGGGCCTTCTGCGTGTGGAGGCGGTTCTCGGCCTGATCCCAGACGGCAGAACGAGGCCCGTAGAGGACGTCGGCGGCGATCTCCTCACCTGGATGGGCGGGCAGACAGTGCAGGACGACCGCACTGTCCTTGGCAACCCCCAGCAGATCGGCGTCGACCCGGAAGGGAGCAAGGTCGGTGCGGCGGCGCTCGGCCTCCTCCTCGTCGCCCATACTGACCCAGACGTCGGTGTAGATCGCGTCGGCGCCAGAGGCGGCGAGGCGCGGATCCTCGGTCAACTTGACACCGTGCCCCTCCTCCAGCTGGTAGCCGTCGGGCGCCGCGACCGTCAGCTCGACCCCCGCCAGCTCGGCGGCGACCGCCAGCGAGCGAGCGACGTTGTTGCCGTCCCCGACGTAAGCGAGGCGCAACCCGTGAAGGTCGCCGAAGCGCTCGCGCAGGGTGAGCAGGTCGGCGAGCGCCTGGCATGGGTGATGCAGCGGGGTGAGCGCGTTGACCACGGGGACCTCAGCGCCGGCGGCCAGATCGCCGACCGCCTCATGTGAGCCCGAGCGGATCACGATCGCATCGAGGTAGCGCGACAGCACCCGTCCGGTGTCGCCGATCGACTCACCGCGGGAGAGCTGCAGTTCGTCACCGCGCAGGACGATCGGGTTCGCTCCCAACTCGGCCACCCCAACCTCGAAGGAGATCCGGGTGCGGGTCGAGGGCTTCTCGAAGACGAGGCCGATGCTGCGTCCCGCCAGGTCATCGGCGCCCGCGCCCTGCCTGCGAGCGGATTTCAGCTCCAGGGCCAGGTCGAGCAGCTCGGAGAGCTCGAAGGCTCCCAGCTCTTCGCCGGTGAGGAAATCGCGCTTCAAGCCGCGGATACTACGGGCGTGGAGTTCACCACTATCTCCTGGAACCTCTTCCACGGGCGTGATTTCCCGCCTGATCCCACCCTCTTCACCTGGCGCTCTCGGCTCCTGGGGGTCGCCGAGCGGGGCACCACCCACGTTCAGGTCAACCGCGACCTGCTCGACGAGTTCGCTGGCCTGCTGGCGGCAGCGGCGTGGGACGTGGCCCTGCTGCAGGAGTGCCCACCGCGCTACTGCATGCCGCTGGCCCGCGCCTGCGGTGCCGAGGCGCACCGGGCACTCACCTCGCGCAACGGGTTCGGCGCTCTGCGCGGCCTCCTCGCCCGGCTCAACCCCGACCTGATCGCCTCCGGCGAGGGGGGCTCCAACCTGACGCTCGTCCGGGCGGGCGGGCCGCTGGGGAAGATCGTCGAGCGGCGTGAGATGGCCATCCACGAGGGCCGGCCCGAGCGCAGGGCGATGGCGTTCACCCGCACCGCGTCGGGCCTCTGCGTGGCCAACCTGCACGCGACCAACGACCGCCCCGACCAGGCCACCGAGGACGTGCTGCGCGCCGCCGCCGCGGCGACGGAGTGGTCCGGGAAAGCACCGCTGCTTTTCGGCGGCGATCTCAATCTACGACCGGCGGAAAGCCCTAATGCCTTCGCCCAGCTGCGCGAGCGCTTCGGCCTCGCCGCCGCGACCGGCCCGCACGCGATCGACCATCTCCTCGCCCGCGGCTTGGACGTTGTCGAGTCGCCGCGGCAGTGGCCACCGGAGCGGCGCGACGTGAAAGAGGCCGGCCGCGCTCTGCGACTCTCCGACCACACCCCCGTCGAAGCGACGTTTCGCGACTCCGCGAACACGGTAGTGACATAGTCAGTCCGCACCATCCCAACCCACCGCGAGACAGGAGGCAACTGAGTATGGCCGCGAAAAAACAGTCGTCCGGCAAAACGACGAAAAAATCGAAAGCCGGGACGCGCGCCAAAAAAGCGCCCGCTCGCAAACCAAATGCGACGAAATCGAAAGCCAAATCGAAACCGGCAAAAAAAGCCAGCCAAAGTGACGGCCGCTCTTCCGGACTCGACAAGAGCGTCGAGCAGTTCCGCGAGAGCCTTGAACACAGCGTGACCTTGAGCCGCGACCGTCTGCAGGAGGTCGTCGATGACGCCGTGAAGCGCGGGCGGATGACTCGCGGCGACGCCGAGAAGATGGTCTCCGACCTGCTCAAACGTGGGCGCCGGCAGACCGACGGCCTGCTGAAAGAGCTGGAGCGACTGGTCAAACAGGCCCGCAAAGAGGTCGGCGGGCGAACCGCACCGGTGCGCAAACAGGCGACCCAGGCCGCGCGGCGGGCTCGCAAGAAACTGGGCTAGCGGCCCTCCCCGTGAGGTTCGCCAGGAAATGACGAGGCACAGGCGCCGCCAGACAAGGACGCAGGAAGCCCGAATAGCAGCGCTATTCGGGCGACTGAGGACGCCGTATGGCGGCGATCTGGGGCCGTCATTTACGGCGCAACGTCATGGGGAGTACCGCTGAGATGGAGGCGGGCGGCAAGACCGCGACGCGCCCGCGGCGCGGTGAGCTGCTCGAGGTCGAGATCGACTCGCTCGCCTTTGGCGGGCGAGGGGTTGCCAGGGTCGGCGGATACGTGGTTTTCGTATCGGGCGGCCTCCCCGGCGATCTGGTCAAAGCCGAGGTGACCAAGCCAAAGAGCAGGTTCGCCGAGGCGCGCGCGGTCGAGCTGCTGCGACCGGGCGCCGACCGCGTTGCGAACCGCTGCCTGCATGAAGGCGAGCCCTGCCCCGGGGCCCCATGGCAAGGACTCGCCTACGAACAACAGCTGGTGCACAAGCGTGATCAGGTCGACGAGGCCCTGCGGCGAATCGGCGGCCTCGACGGCTTCGAGCTGGAGGAGATCGAGCCGGCGGTGGAACAGTGGCGCTACCGCAACAAGCTCGAATACTCCTTCGGCGCACGTGACGAGGAGACCGTTCTCGGCTTCCACGCGAGCGGGCGCTGGGATCTGGTCGTCGGCGTCGAGGACTGCCTGCTGGCATCCGAGCGCGGCAACGCGGCCCGCAACGAGGTGCGCGAATGGGCGCGCGAGGAATCGGTCGCTCCATACGAGCGACGGACGGGAACGGGCACCCTCTGCAACCTCGTGGTGCGCGAGGGGCGGCGCGGCGGGCAGATTCAGACCCGCCTGATCACGACACCGAAGCGCTTCCCCAAGCCCCCCGTCGATCTGCACACCATCGTCGACGACGGCTCGGGCAACAGCGAGGGGGAAACAGGGGTGCTCGGCGAGGAGTGGCTGCACGAGGAACTCTGCGGACTGGACTTCGAGATGTCCTACAACGCCTTCTTCCAGACCAACACCGAGATGGCGGAGCGGCTCTACGCCGTTGCCGCGGAGTACGCGGGGCTGAGCGGCGGCGAGCGGGTCTTCGACCTCTACTGCGGCATCGGCACGATCGGCCTGACGATGGCTGGCAAGGCTGGTGAGGTCTGGGGACTGGAGATCGTCCCCGACGCAATCGCCGACGCTGAGCGCAATGCCGAGCGCAATGGGATCGGCAACGCGCGCTTCGTCGCAGGCAGCGCGCGTACCGGGGTTCGGCCGCTGGTCGAACAGGCCGGCAAGCCCGATGTCGTCCTACTCGACCCGCCCCGCCCCGGGCTCTCGCAGAAGATCGTACGGCGGGTGATCGAGTGCGATGCGAAGCGGATCGTCTACATCTCCTGCAACCCGACGACGCTGGCGCCGAACGCCGCCCAGCTGGTCGAGGCGGGATATAGGCTGCGCCGCGTGAGGCCGGTGGACATGTTCCCCCAGACCCCCCACATCGAGTGCGTCGCCCTGCTGGAGAAAGACTCGTGAGCCGCGGCTTTGGAGTCGCCGCGGGGCTCGACCCCGATGTGGCACGGCCGCTGGCCGCCCGCTGTGCCGAGCTCGGCTATGACTCCGTCTGGTCGAACGACCACCCCGGCGCCAAAGGCCTCGAGACGCTCGCCGAGTTTGCCGCCGCCGCGCCCGAGGTCGACCTCGGGGTAGCCGTGATCGCGCTCGACCGCACGCCGCCCGATCAGATCGCCGCCGACATCGAGCGGCTCGGGCTCGACCCGGCGAAGCTCTGGCTCGGGGTCGGCGCCGGCTTCTCCGAGAAGCCTCTGACCCGGATGCGCGAGTCGCTGCCTGAGCTGCGTGAGCAGCTGCCCGGCGTCCGCCTCGTCCTTGCCGCGATGGGCCCGAAGATGTGCGCGCTGGCCGGGGCCGAGTTCGACGGCGCCTTCTTCAACTGGATGACCCCGGAGTTCGCCGCCCGCGCCCGCCTTCAGGTCGAGGCCGGCGCCAGCGAGGCCGGTCGCGAATGCCCGCCGGTCTTCGGCTACGTCCGCACTGCCGTCGGCGAGGACGCCGCCGAGCGGCTCGCCAAGGAGGAGTCGTTCTACCGCGACCTCCACGACGGCTACCGCAACCACTTCGGTCGTCTTGGCGAGCCCGAAGGCACCGTGGGCGTAGCCGCCCCCGACCGCGACATCTCCCAAAAGCAGCTGGGCGCCTACACGGCGCTCGACACGGTCGTGGTCCGCGGCCTGGCCTCAGCGAAGGTCGGGCCGATGCTCGCCGTGGCCGAGTCCGCCGCCCCCAACATCTGACGCCTTTATGACCCCATAGGGGTCAAAACGCGACAGAAGTTCACTTCAGTACGGCGGCAGGTCCTCGTACCAGTCGCCGAGCACCTTGAAGGAGCGCCAGAAGCGCTGCTTGGCGTTCTCTTCGTCGAGCGATTCGTCGATGTCGGGGGTGTAGAGCGCGTCGATGGTCGGCGTGAAGGCTTGGATCTCGCCCTCGCGGGGCTCGATCGTGCGCGAGAGGGGGATCTGGAGGCGGTTGAGAACGCGTAGCGCTGGCTCGCCCATGACGACGACGATCTTCGGTTGCACGATCGCCAGCTCCTCGACGACCCGCCGCACGCACTCCTCGGCGGCCAGGTCGGGCTCGGCGATCGGGCACTTGACGCAGAGCGTGCCGTAGACGACGAGCGGGTCGATCCCCAGTCGCTTGAAGCTTTTCATCAGCGCGTTGCCGGCGCGCCCGTAGAAGGCGACCCCCTCTTCGATCTCGGCCACACCGGGGGCGTGCTTGACCATGAAGACGTCGGCTTGGGGGTGACCCGAGCCCAGCACCGGCATCAGCTTGCCCCGCGGGCAGTGCGGACACTCCTGCAGCTCGTGGGTCAGCTGGTTGAGCTCGCGGATCGCTCGCTCAAGGTACTTCTCTCTTATCTCGTCGTCGGTCGCCGGCACGCTCGACGATCTCTTTGACGGGTCGGCCGTGGCTCCTTTCGCGCGGCTTTCCTGCATCAGCTCTTGCTCGCCGAGCGCCGTTTCTTCCGCGGACGCCCGCCCCGCACCGGTTTGGCGTCGGGAACGCTCCGCTTCGGCGCCTTCGGCCGCCCGGCGGTCTGCAACAGCTTCAGCGCTTGCACGTAGACGAGGTTCTTGTGCTTGCGGGTGATGTCCGCGTCCCGCATCGCCTCGAGGAACTCCTCGGGGCCGTCGAAATCATGGATTCGCACGCGCACGCTGCCCAGCCCCTGGGCGACGTGGCTGTCGGAGCCAGCGCCGGGGACGATCCGGTACTTGCGAGCGAAGCGCTCCGCCTCTTCGTTGAAGGCGGTCAGCGCCACCCGCGGGTTGAAGACCTCGAGGATGTCGATCTCCTCGACCATGTCGAGGAGATGCTCGTAGTCGGGCACCGAATGGAAGCGGTCGAACGGGTGCGGAACGTAGACGAGGCCGTTTTGTTCGCGGATCGCGGCGATCGTCTCCGCCATCGTCAGCCCGCGCGGAATCTTCTCCTCGAGGAAGAGGCCGATCACCTCGCCCTGCTCGGCGGTCTTCACCTCCTCGGCGACGATCACTTTTATGCCGCCCATCTCGGCCGCGATCCGTCGCGCCTCCAGCGCCCCCGAGACCTCGTTGTGGTCGGTGATCGCGATCGCGCCGAGGCCGCGATCGCGCGCCGTCTCCAGCAGCACCTTCACCGGGGTCGCGCAGTCGGGCGAGTGGTCGGTGTGCATGTGCAGGTCGACCTCGATCAGCGGCCGCTCCGCGATCCGCCGCCGCACCTCGGAGTTGCCGGCGGGGTCATGCCGCCGGGCAAGAAGGCGACGGTAGATCGCTTCGAACTCGTCCGCGACCGCGGCCCAGTCGCGCCCCTCACCAGCCGGTTCGACCAGCTCGTAGGGGCCGGGGAAGTACCGCTCCAACAAGGAGCTGGTCGCCGACGACGTTACGGTCCGCGCATCGAGGCGGCCGAAGAAGACCTCGACCAGCGGCCGCGCCACCTGAGTCGAGAGCACCCGCTCCTGCGGTTTGTGGAAGGTGGCGACGTTGAGCGAGAAGGAATGCCGCAGGGCCGCCGAGGAGACGCTGGGGGCGAACGGCTCGTGGACGTGGACGATTTCGAACGAGTTGGCCCCCAGCCGCCGCTTGACCGATTCGCCGGCGGCCACCGTCAGCACTTCGTGGCCACGCCCCTCCAACTGCTCTGAGAGCCGCCGGACGAACTCGTTGACCCGGTTGCGAGTACCCCGCCGGTGGGGCGTTACCTGGGCTATCGAGAGTGGCGCGCCCGGCACGGGCCGGTCAGCCCGCCGAGACCTTCGCCTCGCCCGGCGCCGGCGCCTTACCCCGCGCGTGCTTGGCGATGAACTCCTCGGTCTGCTCACGCGCCTCGTCGTCGGGGCGCTGGTTGTGCGGCGACTTCATCAAGTAACTGGAGGGCCCGTCGAGCTGGCCGGCGATGCCGTTGTTGAGCGCCAGCTTGAGGATCCGTACCGCGTCGATCACGACGCCGGCCGAGTTGGGCGAGTCCCAGACCTCGAGCTTCAGCTCGAGGTTGAGCGGCACGTCGCCGAACGATTTGCCCTCGAGGCGAATGTGGGCCCACTTGCGGTCGGTCAGCCAGGGGACGTAGTCGGAGGGCCCGACGTGGACGTCCTCCTCAGGCAGCTCGTGGCCCATGATCGAGGTGACCGCGTTGGTCTTCGAGATCTTCTTCGAGTCGAGCCGCTCGCGCTCGAGCATGTTGTAGAAGTCCATGTTGCCGCCGACGTTGAGCTGCGAGGTGCGCTCGACCCGCACGCCGCGGTCGTGGAAGAGGCGGGCGAGCTGGCGATGGACGATCGTCGCTCCGACTTGGGACTTGATGTCGTCGCCGATGATCGGCAGGCCGGCCTCTTTGAAGCGCTTGTCCCAGTAGTCCTCGCGAGCGATGAAGACCGGCAGGCAGTTGACGAAGCCGACGCCCGCCTTCAGCGCCTGCTCGACGTACCACTTGACCGCGTCCTCGGAGCCGACCGGCAGGTAGCAGACCAGCACGTCCGCCTTGGTCTCCTTGAGGATGCCGACGATGTCGGCGGTCTCCCCCGGCGCTTTCGTGATTTTCTCTTTCAGGTACTTGCCGAGCCCGTCGTGGGTCATCCCCCGCTCGACCTTGACGCCCAGCTCAGGCACGTCGGCGAACTTGATCGTGTTGTTCTGACCCGACCAGATCGCCTCGGAGAGATCCTTGCCGACCTTCTCGGAGTCGATGTCGAAGGCGGCGACGAACTCGACGTCGCGG
>DATNGU010000364.1:0-7452 GCA_035605775.1 Solirubrobacterales bacterium
CAACCGCAGCGGCGTCGGCTCTCGAATCAGCTCCCCGAGGACCCCGCGCCCGCGCGGCAAATTGCCGATCGCCCGCTTGGTCTCGTCGTCGATCCCGAGATAGATGAAGCGCTCCAGCTCGGTGCGATCGGAGTCGAGCACCCCCAGCGCCGCGTACTCGGCCGAGGTGATTTCCCGCGCCGCCTCCACGACCGAGCGCAAGACAACCTCAAGGTCAAGCTCCGAGAGGATTGCCGTGCCTACGTCGGTCAACCTCCTGAAGCGCTCTTCCGGAGACTGACTTTGCGATCGCTCAGGCAGATTCACTTTTTAGATCATCCACCCTTTTTGCCAAGCGAAGCGAGATATCGTCGTTTTGCAGGCCTAAAGATCGGCGCATGTAAATCGCGCCCGGGAGGCTAAGCGGCGAGATCGCGGCGATCGAAGAGCCAGGCGCCGAGCGCGGCGAGGGCGATCGCAGCGAGGGTGACGCCACAGAATGCGAGTGGTGCGATCCCGTCTTCGATCGCATTGCCGTAGTACTTGAAGACCGAGACGTAGCGAACGCCGGAAAGGCCCGGATCTAGGCGGCCGATCAGGTCAACCACGTACATCGCTACCAGAACGCCAGCGACCGAGCCGGTGACGACGCTGGTCCGCAGAGAGAAGCCGGTGGCGACGACGCCCAGGCCGGCGAAGACGAGGGCCAGCGGCCAGACGTTGGCAAAGCCGGCGACCGCCGGCCCGGCGGCGAGTCCGGCACCGGAAAGGACGCTCCCCGCCGCGGTGAGGAGTCCGGTGATGAGAAGAACCACGAGCAGCTCAACGGCGGTCGCGATGAAGCCCGCGACAACCAGCCGCCGACGTGAGACGGGGGCGGAGAGCAGCACGTCGAGGCGGCCGGTTTCCGCAGCGCCAGAGAGGCCGCTGGCAACGGCGCGAACCGCCAGGTAGCCGAGCGCCAGGGGAACGATCAGGCTCAGCATCTCCGCCTGCAGGTACTGCTCGACGTTGGTCAGTCCGCCGATCCCGAACGCTTCCTTCAGCGCCGGCGGATAGTCCGCGACCGCCTTCGAGAGCGCGTCTTCGACCGAGGGGAAGATGGCGACGATGAAGGCCGACATCAAGCCCAGCGGCAGCCCCCAGGCGAGCAGCGAGCGCCGCCGGTCGGAGAGGTGGGCGCGCACGAGCGCCCCTACCTGCGCCGTCATCCTCCCCCCTCTTCTTCGCGGTAGTAGGTGAGAAAGACCTCCTCGAGAGTGGGATGGGTCAGCTCCATGTCGACGACGTGGTGATGCGCGATTGCCTTGATCGCGACATCGAGGTCGCCGGAGACCTTGAAGTTGACCTGTCCGTCCAACATCTGCAGATCGGTGACGTTCGGGAGCGCGCGCAAGTCTGCGAGATCCCCTGCGTCCGCCAGCTCGAGAGTCACCGTGCGCAGCGCCTTGCCCAGTAGCTCGGCAACCCGCTCGACCGCGATCAGCTTGCCCGTTCGCACGATCCCCACCCGGTCACAGACTCGCTCCACCTCGTCGAGCTCGTGGGAGGAGAGCACGACGGTGCAGCCGCGTTCGCGCTCCTCCGCGACCAGCTCCATGAACTCCTCCTGCATCAGCGGGTCGAGCCCACTGGTCGGCTCGTCGAGGATCAGCAGCTCGGGCGAGTGGAAGGTAGCGAGGATCAGCCCGACCTTCTGCCGGTTGCCGCGGGAGAGCTGGCCGAGCGGGCGATCGAGGTCGGCGCGGAAGCGCCCGGCCAGAGCCTCAGCGCGACCGAACCCCTCGATCCCGCGCAAGCGAGCGAGGAGACGGAGCGCCTCGCGCCCGCTGGTCTGCTTGCCGTAGCCGAAGTCGCCGGGAAGGTTTCCGAGGCGGGCCCGAATGGCAACGCTGTCGCGATGGCTGTCGAGGCCGAAGATGCGGGCGCTGCCACGGGTCGGGTGAAGCATGTCGAGCAGCGTGCGGATCGCGGTCGTCTTGCCGGCTCCGTTGGGGCCGAGGAAGCCGAAGACCTCGCCGGGCTCGACCGAGAAAGTCACGTCCTCGATTCCGCGCGCCTTGCCGTAGAGCTTGGTCAGGCCGTCGGTCTCGATTACCGCCATGCGCTCATGCTCTCAGGTGGGCGCTCGTGCTCGGGTTCGCGCAAGGGTCACTCGGTCCACGAAACGATGGGGCATAACACGGATGCGCTGTCTGGCGGCCCGGGAGAGGCTTGGGTGAACCCAAACGAGGAGTCCAACGGTGGGCCGATACACAACGCAGGTTTTGCTTCTTGTCGCTTTCGCGATAGCGCTGCTGTTCGCCAGCGCTTCACCGGCAGCCGGTTTCGGCTTCATCACTAAGTGGGGGAGCCACGGGAAGAAGGCTGGGCAGTTCGTTTTTCCGCCCGATGTTGCGACCGACAGGTCCGGCAACGTCTATGTCACCGACGGGGACCATCGAGTGCAGAAGTTCACCCCCGGCGGGGCCTTCATCACCCAGTGGGAAGTCCGCAGGCGCAACGGGCGGATTGGGCATCCTTGGGGGATTGCCACGGACCGGGACGGCAACGTCTACGTAGCCGACATCCTCAACCATAAGATCGAGAAGTTCACCGCCCAAGGAAGATTCATCTCCGAATGGGGGCATGTCGGCACGGGGCGCGGCAAGTTCGTCTATCCGACCGCCGTCGCAACCGACAGGGTCGGGAACGTCTACGTGGCCGACAGAGGCAACGGCCGGATCGAGAAGTTCACTTCGACCGGGCGATTCCTCTCCCAATGGGGAAGCCCAGGATTCGGCGCCGGCCAGCTCGCCCAACCGACCGGGATCGCCACGGACGGCGCGGGCAACGTCTTTGTGGCGGAGGGGGGCTCAAATCGCATCTCCAAGTTCACGAGCACTGGCGATTTCCTGCTCGCCTGGGGCAATAACGTCGGCGGGCCCGGGGTCGACGTCTGCACGGTCATCTGTACAGCGGGGGATGGAATCGGCAAAGCCGACAACGGTGTGCCTTTCGACGTCGCCGCGAGCCCCGCCGGTCAGATCTTCGTCTCTGACGGATCGGGGAAAGGCGCGTGGGCCGTAAAGGCGTTCACGCCGGAGGGCGCCTACCTCGGCGAGTTCGGCCCCCCTGGGAACGGCAACGGCCAGTTCCGGACGCCGTCGGGCCTCGCCTTCGACGACAAAGGCAATCTCTATGTCCTCGACCTGCGCAACGATCGCATCCAGAAGTTTGGCGAGCCCTCCAGCACGTTCAGCCTCAACGAGGTGCGGCGCCACCCACGTAAAGGCACCGCCCGCCTGAACGCCAACGTCCCGGGCGTGGGCAAACTCATCGTCGCCGGCACGGACATCAGGGACGCCCGGCGACGCGCAGGCCAAGCCGGCGAGATCGCGCTGCCGGTGGTCCCCATCGGTGGAGCAAGGGAGAAATTGCGAAGCACCGGCCGGGTCACCGTCAAAGTTGAAATTACCTACACCCCAACTACGGCTGGCGACGCCGTCCCGGCCACGCGATCGAGGCGTCTCACACTCGTCAGGGCGGATCGCTAGGTGGCTATCGGCGTTGCGATCGCCAGGTAGACGGCGATCGAGAGCAGGTCCTGGATGATCGTCGCCAAGGGTCCCGAGCCGAAGGCAGGGTCGCTACCAAAGCGCGACAGCAGGCGAGGCAGGACGGTCGCCACCGTGGTTGCAATCGAACAACTCGCGGTCAGGGCGAGCGCCACCGCGAATGCTACGTCTGCATCACCCCAGCCGATCAAGGCAAAGGGGAAGAACGAGAGCCCGATAATGGCTCCGATCAAGGCCCCGGTGACCAGCTCTCGCCTGATGACCGTTCGCATGTCGATGCCTGCGCTCATCCCTCGGATGAGCAGCGTCTCGGTCTGCGTGCCGACCGCATCCGCCATGTAGACGACAGCGGGAACGAAGAAGGCGAGCAGGACCACCTCCTCCAGCTGGGACTCGAAAGCACCGACGATCACCGCCGAGGCCATCGCCCCTACGAGGCCGACCAACAGCCAGGGCAGGCGGTGCAGTAGCCGGCGACTGACCGGCTCTTCGGCAGCCAGGCGAGCCCGCCCGCTGCTGGCCAGGTAACCGCCGAGGCGAGCGGCGTCCTCGTCGTGCTCCGCGAGCAAGCGACCGATCAGTCGGTGCGATGGCACCAGCCCGATGAATATGCCGTCCGGGCCGAGTACGGCCAGGTTGCTTTGCTGGTGGTGCACCATCTGCCATGCGGCCTTCTCCTCGGATTCACCTGGCCGTATGACCACGGAGCCGGGATCCGCCAGGTCTTCGAGGAGAGTGTCCTCTGGAGCCTCTAGCAACCGGCTCAGCGCTACCAGGCCGACTAGCCTGCCTTCATCGAGTACCACGATCTCGTCAACGAAATCGAATGACTTGCCAACCATGTAACGGCGCGCTTCGGCAGTGGACTGCGACGGCGAGATGATCGGGACCCGAGCGGTTGAATGATCCCTGAGCTCCCCGGTGAACAGACCGCGTGATTCGTCCATCAAAGCCATTCTCACGCCGGGAACGGTCGGTAACCGGAGGTGGCCAACATCCGAGGACGCTGCGTCGCGTTGTCTCGCGGCGGATGCTCTTCTTCTTCATCCTCGGCGACATCCTGGGCGGCGGGATCTACGCGCTGGTCGGCGTGGTCAGCGGCGAGGTTGGGGGCGCGATCTGGGTGTCGTTCCTAGTCGCCCTCCTGCTCGCCGCGCTAACCGCCGGCTCCTACGCCGAACTTGTGACGAAGTACCCCCGCGCAGGCGGGGCCGCCCTCTACGCCAAAGAGGCCTTTCGAAATCCTTTGATCGCGTTCCTCGTCACCTTTGCGGTGATGGCCTCGGGCGTCACGTCGGCAAGCGCACTTGCTCGAGCGTTCGGCGGCGACTACCTCGCCGAGTTCGTGGCCATCCCGGTCGCGGTGGCTGCGCTCGCCTTCATCGCTGCCGTGGCGATGATCAATTTCATCGGGATCCTGATCTCGGTTCGGCTGAACGTCGTCCTGACGCTCGTCGAGCTCGGCGGACTCACCCTGGTGGTGGTCATCGGGATAGCCGCCCTCACCAGTGGCGAGGGCGACCCCGGCAGAGCCGTCGAGTTCAAGCAGGGCTCAGCTCCCGCCCTGGCGATTCTCGCGGGCGCCGCGCTTGCCTTCTACGCCCTCATCGGCTTCGAGGACTCGGTCAACATCGCCGAGGAGACGGCTCGTCCGGTGCGCTCCTATCCCCTTGCGTTGTTCGGCGGCCTGGCTGTCGCTGGGGCGATCTACCTCGTCGTGACGGTCGTCGCCTCGATGGCTGTCCCAACCGAGCGCCTCGAAGCCTCTAGCGGGGCGCTGCTCGAGGTCGTTCAGATCGGCCCGTTGTCGGTACCGACCAAGGTGTTCTCGGCGATCGGCTTGCTTGCCTTGGCGAACGGCGCCCTGATCAACATGATCATGGCTTCCCGCTTGCTCTACGGGATGGCGAAAGAGGAAGTTTTGCTCTCGCCCTTCGGACGCCTAAGCCAGCGCAAGACGCCCGTGGTGGCGATCGCGTTCACGACCCTGCTCGCGGCAGGGTTGATCCTCACGGGCGACCTCGGATCGCTTGCCGATACGACGGTGCTGCTTCTCCTTGGCGTTTTCATCGCGGTGAACGTCTCCGCCCTGGTGCTGCGGAGGGACCGGGTCAGCCATGAGCATTTCAGGGTGCCCTTCGCGCTTCCAATCCTCGGCATCGCGGCGTGCTCGGTGGTTATGACCCAAGTCGAGGGCAAGACCTGGCTGCGAGCTGGGGCTTTGCTTTGCCTCGGTCTGGGCTTGTGGGCAATCCAGCGGATCGCTGTTAGATCAGACGCCTAGCGCAAAGCTCAGCCCCAGCATGACGGCAGCGCCCAAGGTGACACCGACACTCGGCCCAAGGGGCCTTTGGCCGGCATAAGCCTTGGGAAGCATCTCGACGACGATCAGCGCCAGCATCGCTCCTGCCGCGAAGGCGAACGAGAAGGGCAGCAAGCCGCTTACCTCCTCCACCGCCAGGAATGCGATCAAGGCACCGATCGGCTGCGGAGCGCTGGTCGCCACCGCCGCCCAGAACTGACGGCTGCGGCTGAAGCCCGCCTCCTGCATCGGTATCGCGACGCTGGTTCCCTCCGGCACATTCTGGATCCCAATCGCGAGGATTACGAACAGGCTCAGCCCGGCCCGATCTGAAGCGAAGGCAGTGCCGACTGCGAGCCCCTCGGGCAGGCTGTGAACGAAGAGGACGAGGAAGACGAGGGCTGAGGTTCGGGTGCCGGGGCCGGTGCGACCCATGAAGCCGTGGTCGGGCTTGAAGCGCCTGCTGACCACGGCGAGAAAGACGACGCCAACCGCGAGTCCCGCGATCACCGCGGCGGCCGAACCTTCTTCGGATGCCGGGATCAGCAGCCCTGCGACAGCCGCGACCCCCATCACCCCCGCAGCGAACCCGAGCAGAAAAGGCGTCGCCCGCTCGGTGCGCTGGCCGAATAGGAAAACCGGGATCGCGCCAAGCCCGGTCGCGAGCGCGGTGGCCGAAGCAGCCAGCAGAAGGACGACAACGTCGGGCATTTCAGAGGGCACTTACGCAGTAGCCACGGGCCGGCATGGTGGGGCGCATCATCCCAGCGCATGCGGCTCCTCCGGGCTTAGCCACGCATCTCGGTGCGGACTTACCCGGATTTCACCGCAGGTCCGGGCCCTTAGCTTTCTTCTCAGGGCGAGCCGAGACTCGCGCAAGGGCTAGAAGGAGACGAGAGCGATGACCAGGACTCGGGAGGAGACGCGAGAGCAGTACACCTCGCCGACCTCGATGGCACCCGTAGTCGTCGGGTTCGACGGCTACGACGGCGGCCGCGACGCGCTCGAGCTGGCCCGCGTTCTCGCAGAGATCCGCGAGAGCCGCTGCATCGTCGCGACCCCACGAGAAGATGGTCTCACCGAGGAGGCGCGCGCGGCGCTCGATGACCCCGAGGCCGAGGTTTGCGTGATCGGCACCCTTTCGCCGGCCCAGATGCTCATCCGCCTCGCTGAACGCGAGCACGCCGGCACGCTCGTCGTCGGAGCCTCCCGCGCGGATCGACTCGAGCGGGCAATCATCAGGACCGTCGCCGAGCACCTGTTGCGACACTCGCCCTGTGAGGTGGTCGTGGCCCCGCGCGGCTACGCCGCCGAGCGCCACAAGGGCTACGCGAAGATCGCGGTGGCAGTCGACGGCACCCCGGAGTCAAAGGTCGCGCTGGCGCGGGCCGAAGACCTCGCGCGAGAGGCGGGCGCCACGATCGAGGTCCTCGTCGCCGACGACCCCGTCGTCGCCAGCATTCAGGCCGAATTCCCCCCTGACGCCCCGCCCGCGCTGGCGAAGGTCTTGGACGCGGCGGTCGGCTCTGTCGACCCGGCGCTCTCGCCCACTGGCAAGAAGGTCGAGATGGGTTGGCGACAGGTGGCACGCACGGTTGCCGGGGCGCTCGCCGG
>DATNGU010000365.1:0-6178 GCA_035605775.1 Solirubrobacterales bacterium
AGCGCTTCTTTGCCCAAAGCGAAGAAGAGGGCGGAGCCCCCACCCGCCAGGCGGGCGCCCACCCCTTCCAGCTCACCAACACCCTGCAGCTGAACTCCGGCGCCCTCTTCACCAACTCCGAAGGCAGGGCCGGGGTCGAGCAGCCGGCCCTGCCGCGCAACCTCGACCTCCTCCTGCCCGCCGGCCTGGTCGGCAACGGCACCGTGGTGGCGCAGTGCGACATGGGGACCTTCCTCGGCGGCTTGGCGGAAGGGAAATTCACCAACGAGTGCCCCGACGAGAGCGCGGTCGGCGTCTCCTCGGTGACGATCGCCGCCCCAGTCATCGGCTTCATGCGCCTGGCGGTGCCGATCTTCAACCTGCCGCCCGCCCACGGTGAGCCAGCCCGCTTCGGCTTCGTCGCGCTCGGCAACCCGGTCCTGATCGACACCGAACTCGACCCCGACAACGAGTACAAGATCATCTCCAGCATCCACAACGTGACCCAGCTGCCCCAGTTCCTCTCGGGCACGCTCAGCCTCTGGGGCACCCCGGGGGACCCGCGCCACGACGGCTCCCGCGGCTGGAACTGCGTCTACCACGTCGAGGACCCGTCGGGCCCCTGCGAGCGCCCGGGCGGTCTCTCTGAGACGGCCTTCCTGCGCCAGCCGGTCTCCTGCGGCTCGGCGCTGGAATTCCCCCTCAGCGTCGAACCGTGGAACACGCCGATTGGCTCCGTGGTCGAGAAGGCCACCGTCGCCTCCGCGCCGCCGATCGGCTGCAACAAAGTCCCCTTCAACCCCTCGATCGCAGCCTCGCCGACCAGCAAACTGGCCGAGAACCCAAGCGGCCTCTCGCTCTCGGTGACGATGCCGAACTCGAACCTGTTAAACGGCCAGGGCATAGCCGAAGGCCAGCCCAAGAAGGTCGAGTTGACCTTCCCCGAGGGGATGACGCTGAACCCGTCTGCCGCCGAGGGTCTGGCGGTCTGCTCGCCTGCTCAGTATGCGAGTGAGAAGTTCAACTCAAAGCCGGGCGATGGCTGCCCGGATGCATCGAAGCTCGGCAGCGTTCAGATCGACACCCCCCTGGTCAAAGAGCAGGCAAAAGGCGCCCTCTACCTGGCCGCCCCCTACGACAACCCCTTCGACAGCCTCATAGCCACCTACATAGTCGCCCGCATCCCCGAGCGCGGTGTGGTGGTCAAGCTGGCGGCGAAAGTCAGCCCCGACCCGAAGACCGGGCAGCTGATCGCAACCGTCGATAATGCCCCCCAGCTCCCCTTCAGCTCCTTCGACCTGAACTTCCGCGAAGGCGGCCGGGCACCGCTGGTGACCCCACCGGCCTGCGGTGACTATGACGTCACGGCCCGCTTTACCCCCTGGTCTGCCAAAGACCCGAACAACCCCGCGCCGAGCGAGGTCATCACCAAGACCTCGACCTTCACCGTCCAGCGCGGCGTCGACGGCGGCGCCTGCCCCAAGGGGGGCGTGCCTCCTTTCAAGCCGGGCTTTGAAGCCGGCTCGATCAACAACAACGCTGGGAGCTACTCCCCCTTCAACATGCGCCTCACCCGCCAAGACGGAGAACAGGACATGACCAAGTTCTCCTCGGTCCTGCCCCCCGGGGTGCTCGGCAAACTCGCCGGCCTCTCCAAATGCCCCGATGCGGCGATCGAGGCCGCCAAGGCAAAGACCGGTAAGCAAGAGCAGGCAAGCCCCTCCTGTCCGGCCAACTCAGAGATCGGCCACATCCTCGCTGGTGCGGGAGTCGGCTCAGTCCTCACCTACGTGAAGGGCAAGGTCTACCTGGGCGGCCCCTATAACGGCGACCCGCTCAGTGTGGTCGTGATCACCCCCGGCGTGGCCGGGCCCTTCGACATCGGCAACGTAGTCGTCAGGGAGGCTCTGACGCTCAATCCCGAGACCGCCGAAGTCGAAGTCGACGGCGAGAACTCAGACCCGATCCCCCACATCCTGGAGGGCATCGTCTTGAAGGTCAGGGACATCAGGGTCTACGTCGACCGCGACAAGTTCATCCTCAACCCGACCAACTGCAACGAATCGAGCGCCAAAGCGACCCTCTTTGGCAACTACCTCGATCTCTTCAGCGCGGCTGATGACGTCCCAGTCGGATTGTCCACTCGCTACCAGGCGGCCAACTGCCTGAACCTCGGTTTCAAGCCCAAACTCAGCCTGAAGCTGAACGGTGGGACGAGGCGTGGATCTCACCCGGCGCTGAAAGCCGTCCTCAACGCAAGGCGAGGCGACGCCAACATCGGCAAAGCCGTCGTCACCCTGCCGAGCTCTGCCTTCCTCGACCAGGCCCACATCCGCACGATCTGCACCAGGGTTCAGTTCAAAGCGAAGAACTGCCCCCAGGGAGCGATCTACGGCTACGCCAGGGCGACCACGCCACTGCTCGACGAACCGATCCAGGGCCCGGTCTACCTGCGGTCCTCAAACCACAAGCTGCCCGACCTGGTCGCTGCTCTGCACGGTCTCGTCGACGTCAACGTTGTGGGAAGGATCGACTCCTTCAGGGGAGGCATCAGGAGCTCCTTTGAAACCGTCCCCGACGCCCCTGTGACCAAATTCGTCCTCACGATGCAGGGTGGCAAAAAGGGACTCGTCGTCAACAGCAGAAACCTCTGCGCCGCCAAGAACCGGGCAAGCGTTCAGTTCACCGGGCAGAACGGCAAGCCCTACAACTTCCGCCCGGTGGTCAAGGCCAGTTGTGGGGGGAAGAAGCGTAGATAGGGGAAGGGGGCCTCAGGCGCCCCTTTCCACCTACCGGCTGCCTCCGGGGCGCCACGGCATCCCGCCAGAGCAGGTCGTCGAGAACCAGCGCTGGCGGTTGCTGGGGGCCGCCGCGGAGGTGCTTGCCGAGCGTGGCTATGCAGGGACGAAGAGCTCCGACATCGCCCGCCTGGCCCATGTCTCCCGGGCCACCTTCTACGAGCACTTCGAGAACGTCGCGGACTGTCTGCTGGCTGCCCACGAGATGGCGGCGGATTGCGCCTTGGACATCGTCTCGGGGGCCTGCGAGCAGGGCGGCGAGTGGACGACGAGGCTGGGGGCGGCGATCGACGCCACTCTCCACTTCTTAGCCGCCGAGCCCGCTCTGGCCCGACTCTTCGGGGCGGAGCTCTCTGCCGGAGTACCCGCGGTCGCGATCTCCCATCGCGAGCTGGTCAGCAGCCTCGCCTCGCTGCTTGCCGCGAGCCGCTCTGGGGCAGATGCTGCTCGCTCAGCCTCAGTGGAGGCTCAGACGCATCTGATCGATGGCGCCCTCATGTTGATCACCGACCGCGTTGCGGCTGGCGATGCAGAGACCCTGCCGGGGCTGGCCCAGGACCTGACGGCAGTCTTCGCCGCCTGATCGTCGGAGCTACTCCCCGCGCGCCTGTCGCAACCGCTGCAAGTCGGTCAGGTCCTCGGGTCTACCTGCCTTCTCCTTCAACGCCACGAGGTCGTCGTAGCTCACCATCTTGATCGGGAGTCCGCCGATCTCGTCCTCAATGGCAGCTGGTGAGAGCATCTCCCAAAGGGCATCGTCGTCGATCCATTGCATGACGTCGAGTCGCCCGAGTCGAGTCAACAGCACCCAGTTGCCGCCTAGGGCGAGCGCTTGGGGATCCAGTGGATCCGGAAGCTCCTCGTTGTCGAACTCCTCAGCCCCTTCGACCTGGGCATCGAGTCGCTTGAGCACGTGGGCGAGCTTCTCGAGGTTGGCGCCGTCTGGCGCCGGCACCACGTCCACGTCCTTCGTTGCGCGGATGTGGCCGTGGTAGCCGACCGCGACCCCGCCGATCACCAGGAACTCGACACCTTCTTGGACAAGCTCTCCGAGGATCCCCCGGATGTCGAGGTCAGGCACCGCGTCGCCGGCGGCCGGCCTCCGCCACTTGGGTCATGAAGCGCGAAAGATCGAAGACCTGCTCGACGCGCTGAGACGGGGTGAGCTCCTCGTAATCCCGTCTCAGGGCGGCGCGCTCAGCTTTTCCGTCGGGCGTCCAATTCCCAGTTCGCTTCGCGGCCTTCACGCACCTAAAAGTACAACGATTCACGGCGCATAAAAGCGCACGCCTACTCGCCGATCAGCTCGATGCGGTAGCCGTCCGGGTCGCGGACGAAGCAGATCCGGTGGCCCTCGGTGCGGTTGCCGGGGCGGTATGGGGGCTTCTCGGGGTCTATCCCCTGCGCAGCGAGGTTCTCGAGGGTGCCGTCGAGGTCGTCGACCGCCAGCGCGATGTGGTTGTAGCCGGTGCCGTGGTCGTACTCGGTGACGCCGTGGTTGTAGGTCAGCTCGAGGATCGGGTTACCGTCCTCGAGGGCCATGAAGACGTTGATCGCCTCGTCGCCGATCGGCATCCGCGCGACCTCCTCGAAGCCGAGCTTCTCGTAGAAGGCGACCGAGCGATCGATTTCGCCGATGCGATAGCAGGTATGGAGGAAGCTGGGCATGCGGTCTTCCCAGAAGGCTACTGTTTCAGACGTGACCGAGATGCAGGCCAAGACGGCGACCGTCCACGGCCGCGCGATCTCCTATGTAGAGGCGGGGGAGGGGCCCGTGCTGCTGCTGATCCACGGTATGGCCGGGCACTGCGACAACTGGCGCGAGGTGGTCGAGCCGCTCTCGAGCCGCCACACGGTCATCGCCCCGGACCTGCCCGGTCACGGCGCTTCGGCGCCAGGCGCCGGCGACTACTCGATCGGGGCGCTGGCCGCCGGTCTTCGCGACCTGCTGCTGGCCCTGGGCCATCAGCGAGCCACCCTGGTCGGCCACTCGCTCGGCGGCGGCATCGCGATGCAGCTCGCCTACCAGTTCCCGGAGATGGTCGAGCGCATGGTGCTGGTCTCCAGCGGCGGCCTCGGCCCGGAGGTGAGTCCGGTGCTTCGCGCGGCAGCCCTTCCCGGCGCCGACCTATTCATCTCGGTCACGGCGGGAGCCGGGCAGCGGGTGGGCTCGGTGCTCGGCCGGGGCCTCTCGGCGATTGGTCTGCGGCCCAGCGCCGACGTCGCCGAGGTCGCGCGCGGTTACGCCTCGCTCGAGGACCCGGCCCGACGCGCCGCCTTCCTCGACACTTTGCGCGCTGTCGTCGGGACACGCGGCCAGCGGGTCGGCGCCGCTGATCGCCTCTACCTGGCCGAGGCGGTGCCGCTGCTGATCGTCTGGGGCGCCCGCGACTCGATCATCCCGGTTCGTCACGGCGAGGATGCGCACCGGGCGATCCCCGGCAGCCGCCTCGAGATCTTCGAGGACGTCGGCCATATGCCGCAGTTGGAGGCGCCCGGACGCTTCATCGCCGTGCTCGAGCGGTTTCTGAGGGAGACCGAGCCCGCCAAGTTCGATCGCGGCGAGTGGCAGGCGAGGATTCGCGCGGCCTAAGCTCGCCCCACCGGCCACGCACGCGAAATTGCGCTTGGCGCAGCGGAAAATGCTGGCTTTAATCGCCTCAATACAATTTTTCCGATGACGACGCGGGCACGACGGCAGCGCAGATCGCATGGCGCGAGCTGGAAGAGGAAGCTGCTGATCCCGGTCGCGGCCGTCGCCCTGGCGCTTGCCGTTGCCGGCACGGTCGCGGCCAGCTGGGCGATCGACGTCTACAACTCGGCTCCGCCGTTGGCCAGCCTCAAGCCGGTCCAGAAGGGCCGTTCCTCGGCGATCTACGCCGCCGACGGCAGCCTGATCGGCTTCATCCGCGCCAGCAACATCCGCCAGCCGGTCCCCTCGCGGGCGCTGCCGCAGAACCTCAAATACGCGACGGTCGCGATCGAGGATCGCAACTTCTTCAACCACGGCGCGATCGACCCGGAGGGGATCGCCCGCGCCGCCTGGAAGAACCTGCTGGCCGGCGGCAAGCCAGTGCAGGGCGCCTCGACGATCACCCAGCAACTGGTTCGCAACCTCTACATCCGCGACCCCGAACCGACGATCGAGCGCAAGCTGATCGAAGCTCACCTCGCCTACGAGGAGGAGGAAGAGCACTCGAAGAAGTGGATCCTCACCGCCTACCTCAACACTGCCCCCTATGGCACGGTCGAAGGCGAGACGGCGGTCGGCGCCGAGGCCGCCGCGCAGACCTACTACGGCAAGCCGGCCCGCGAGCTCGACCTGACCGAGTCGGCGATGATCGCCGGCCTGCCCCAGGCGCCCTCCGAATACAACCCCTTCCTCGACCCGGGCGCGGCGC